>NZ_JBQCGW010000096.1:0-9324 GCF_051955275.1 Pseudobacter sp.
AATGACCTGGGAGATGATTACGACTGGCAATTGTTTGATGTTACTGACCGTAACCCGAATGATGTATTCTTTGATAAAAGCCTGGTAGTGACCGGCAACTGGTCAGGCACCACGGGCCTCACGGGCGCATCTGCCCAGGGCGTTCCCAATCTTGTCTGCGGCAGTCTCAACAATGCTGTGAAACCTACATTCACCGCCATGCCCAACCTGGTGGAAGGACGGCAGTACCTGCTCCTGATCAGTCATTTTACCAATTCTCAAAGCGGCTATGGGCTTGAGTTCAAGGGCGGAACAGCCCTGATCGAGGACCCCCGGCCACCCAAAGCCGACAAGGCCTGGGCTGGTTGCGGAGGCACTACCGTTACCGTTAAGCTGGATAAAAAACTCTTCTGCAGCAGCCTGGCCGCGGATGCCAGCGATTTCACCCTCAGTCCCATGCCTGGTGGCATGACCATTCTCAGGGCCAGCAGCTCACGCTGCGATGTGGGCATGTTTGATGAAGACACCGTAATGCTCACCCTCAGCGGGGCACTGCCTCCCGGCAATTACAATGTGGTGATCAACCGGGGCAGCGATGGCAATACCCTGCTGGATGAGTGCAATAAAGAAGTGCCACCGGGCTCCCTTGTGCCCTTCAAAATACTTCCCTTTGCATATACCCCTATGGACAGTATCAAGCCGGCAGGCTGTGCGCCTAAGTCCATGGAACTGGTATTCTACAGGCCGATGTTATGCGCTTCCATTGCAGCCAATGGCAGTGATTTCCGGGTAACCGGCCCTACTGCCGTAAATGTGGTACGTGCATCAGGCAATTGCATCAACGGTTTGTCGTCTACCATCCGCGTGGAATTTGCAGGGCCGATACAGACCAATGGTGTTTACCGGCTCGAACTACAGCAGGGAACAGATGGCAATACCATCCTGGATGAGTGCCGGCAGGAAACGCCGGCTGGCTCCTTCCTGCTCTTTACCACCAAAGACACGGTGAATGCGGATTTCAGCTATAATATCCGATGGGGTTGTAAAGCAGATACCGTAGACTGTTCACATCCCGGCGCCAATGGGGTTACCCACTGGCTCTGGAACTTCGATAACAGTGCTACCAGTGGTGCACAGAATCCCAGTCATAGCTTCAAAGAGTTTGGTTTCAAGAAGATAAAACTGATGGTCACCAACGGCGTTTGTGCCGCTACCAAAGACACCATGGTGCACCTGGATAATGAACTGGATGCCCGCTTTGCGATGCCGGATGTGCTCTGCCCGGAAGATATGGCTGTGTTCAAAGACAATAGTATCGGCCGGAACCTTACCTGGGAATGGGATTTCGACAACGGCTTCCGGAGCATTGCCAGGGAGCCACAGGCACAGCGATACCCGAAAGTTGTAACCGGCAGGTCCAGGTTCCACCGTGTACAGCTTATTGTAAAAGATGATATCGGTTGTGCAGATACGTTAGTGAAAAGATTGCAGGTAGTATATACCTGTTATATCGATGTTCCCAATGCATTCACGCCCAATAATGATTTCAATAACGATTATCTCTACCCGCTCAATGCTTATAAAGCCACCAACCTGGAGTTTGTTGTGTTCAACCGGTACGGGCAGTTGCTTTTCCGGACAACGGACTGGACACGCAAGTGGGACGGTACTTTCAAGGGGCAGCCACAGCCTTCCGGCACTTATGTGTGGATACTGAAATACACCAGTGAAACCGGGGAGAAGGTGGTGAAGAAAGGCAGCACTGTTCTGATCCGCTGAATTCTTATTTCCAGAATCCCTGTGCGTGGATCTTATGTGCGGGTACGCCCTGCTGTTTCAGAATTTTACGGAGCTGGTGCACCATCCCGGAATTACCAGCCAGGTAGAACTGACGTTCCGGGTGATCATGGATCAGTACCGGACTGTGTTCTATTTCCCGGATACTCTCCGCTGTGCTGATGCTCAGGCTGGGGAAAGATGCTTCGAAGGCTTCCCGGTGCATTTCATTTCTTACTATGATACTGCCGGTGATCTTACCCAATCCGTTGGTGAGCTGCATCAGCGCAAAGAAATGCCCGATGGCGCTGGGATCTCCCAGGAAAACCTGCTCTGCCGCATCCACGGGCGCTCTGCCATAGGAATCGATACCTATATACACCAGTGGGTCTCCTGCCTGTAATGATTGTGCCCACTGGCTTCCCGGGCCATCATGGGCGGTATCGATGAAGAGGGAGCAGCTCCTGGTGGTTTCATCCCAAACAGCTGGTGTATAATCCCTGTAACGGCCTGTATTTACTTTACATTTTATGCGTTGTACTTTCTGCCAGTTTTCCATTCTTGCATCGGGCAGGTGGATACGGAGTTCATACATGCCTGCATAATGCTGCAGCACGTACAATACGGTTCCTTTCTTTGCGAGGGCTGATTCCAGCAGCCCGGTGATCCTGTGTTTGATGCCTGTTGCCTGTTCCATGTACTGTTATTTTATTATGCAAAGCAACAATCAATGGCGGGCATGGGGAATAGACGATCAGGGGAATTGATTGGACAAATCGCGGTGCCTGACCCGGAAGTCGAGCGGACTGCAGCCGGTCACTTTTTTGAAGAGCCTGCTGAAATAAGTGGGGTCATCGTAGCCTGTTCTGTACGCAATCTCTTTGGCGGTAAGATCTGTGTGGACCAGCAGCCGTCTGGCTTCCAGCAGTATCTCCTGCTGGATCCAGTAACTGGCGGTAAAACCTGTCTGCTGCTTCACCACCTCATTGAGGTAAGCGGTGGAGATATTCAGCATCAAGGCGTATTGCCCGGCGGATTTTGCCATCATGGAATGTTCCTTTACCAGTTTCCGGAATTCTATCAGTAAACCATCGGCCCTGCTTTGTGGTTTGCTGTTACGGCCATGGTGTTGCGCCAGCGCAGCGGCGAACATACCGGTGAATGCCTGTACCAGCGAACGTTGTACGTTCAGCTGAACGGCGTGGTGAAGGGGCTGGTTGACATTCTCGAGCAAGAGCTGCATACAGCGAAGCAGGGGAGAGGTTGACTCCAGGTTGATATATTGCCGGGAGGGTTGTTCATATTCAAAGATCATACGGCTATGGTTGTCGAGCACCGAAGGATCGGCCGCAATGAAATAACCGGAGCTGTACCTGCCGATATAATGATGGATCTGGCCGGGCCTGATATAACCGGCAACAATGCCCTCCAGGCGCAGGCTCTCGAAGTCTACCAGTATTTCGGTGAAGCCACTGTCCTGCACGTAAAAAACGTAATGATCATCCCGGTGTTTTTCCAGGGCGGGCGAGTCTTCCGTTTCTGTACCTACTTCAAAATACTCCACGGTAAACCCCGTGGTATTGGCGAGCTCCGCGGTATGTACGGGAATAATATCCTGTTTCTTTTTCTTTTTGCTCATACTGAATGAATGCAAGTTCCGCAGGATGGGGCTGTGCGGGGTTACGAATTACGGAAACTTACTTGCAGGAACTGTAATTCTTATTGGGAGAGTTTGCCCAGCTTCATGTAATGCTCTTTTTGCCTGGCCGGCAGTTTTTCAATGGCGTAGCGCAGGAAGGTCCTGGGCAGATAAGCTCCATAATCATCCAGGAAACTGATGAGGCGTTGGGGCGCCTGTTTGCCGGCTTCGCGGATCCAGCCGCCGGCGGCTTTGTGGATGAGGTCTTCCTGATCGTGCACCAGTAATTCCGCAATATTGAAAGTATCTTCTGTTTCTTTTTTCCGGATGAAATATGCCGTGGCAACAATGGCTGTTCTTCGTTCCCAGATATTCTTCGAGCGGGCGAGCTTGTACAGTGGCTTGCGTGATTTGTCGAAGAGGTATTGTCCTACTACGTATTGAGCGGCCAGGTCCACCAGGTCCCAGTTATTGATCCTGTCGTGGCGGCGGAGGTAAAGCTCATACAATTCTTTTCTTCGTTCAGGGCTGGTCTTTTTGGAGCGACCCTGTTTATCCATAATGCTCATGGCGCCTGCGCGGACCTCATGGATGGGGCTGTCCATCAGTTTTTCCAGCTGAGCGGGTTCCATATCTATGAATTCAGCGGCCAGTTTGAAGAGGTGGCCCATGCGCACGCCGATGAACTGGTCGCCTTCGCCATACTGCCCTTCGCCGGATTTGAAGTAACGGCGGATCTTTTTCAGTTCTTCGTCAGACTGCAGTTCGTATAATTTTTTGGTGAAGGCGGCGGCTGTGGGGCCGGCCTGGGAAGCAGATGATGCGGATGGAGCAGTCTTGCTGGTTTTGCGGGCAATGGTCATATTGGTAGATTGACAGGTAAAAGATAAGGGAAATAAGGACAGCCCGGAAGGTTAACCTACAGGCAGCGGCCTTCGCCATATAAAAAGCCCCCGGCGGCGGCCGGAGGCTGGAATAAAAAAATGAACATTTACGTTTATTACATAACACTCAGTCCGCCGTCGATCACCTGCGTGGTGCCGGTGATGAACTGGCTTTCGTCGCTGCCCAGGAAAAGCACCAGTTGTGCGATCTCCAGGGGTGCGGCGTACCGACCGAGTGGAATGGTCTTTTCCAGGTTCTTTTTGGCTTCGGCCGCATGGCCTGGAGCAAAGCCTTCTTCGAGGGAACGCATCATCCTGTTGTCAACAGGAGAAGGATGCACGGAGTTCACGCGGATACGACGGGGTGCGGCTTCCACGGCTATGGCCCGCATGATGCCCGTTACTGCATGTTTGCTGGTGATATAGGCGCTCACATCCGGACTGCCGTTAATACCTGCCACGGAGGAGGTATTGATGATGCTGCCGCCATCTTTCATGCGTGGCAGCACATACTTGATACCCAGCCAGGCGCCTTTTACATTCACGGCTATCACTTTATCGAAAACTTCTTCCGGGTATTCCGTGATGGGTTTCACCACGCCTTCTATTCCGGCGTTGTTGAAGAAGATATCTATCTTTCCGAACTGCTTTTCCGCTGCTGCAGCATATCGTTGCACGTCTTCCGATCGGGACACGTCCGCAGCAGCCCAGGCCAGGTTGTGGTGATTTCCCAGTTCTTCCGCTGTATTCTTCAATGCCTCTTCACTGATATCCACTAAAAATACCTTTGCGCCCTCTTCCAGAAATAAGCGGGCAGTGGTTTTGCCGATACTGCCGGCACCGCCGGTAATAATAGCAACCTTATTTTCCAGTCTCTTCATGATCTTGAAATTTAAATATTAGCAATAAAATCCTGTCAGATGTTTCGTTGAATGGCTCCGGAGCGGGATAAGGTCACAAAAAAGAAGATTTCCGTTGGGTTGTTGTGGGAAGACCACAAAGCTACTGAAAAATACTTACCCGGGAACCTTATATCGGGTACGTACGTCAGATAAGGAGGAACACTTAGGGAAGATTAATAGGATTTTAACTCTGAAAAAATACCGCCTCACTAAAACGCTTATTTACAATACAAAGTGTGAAATACTGACTGGAAGGGCGTTTTCACCTGATCATCTTGCGAAAATTTTCCCTAAATTTATTCTTTGTTACTGAAGGGTTTAAAACTGCCTCGTGTAACCGAATAATCTAATGCGGCTGTAAAACCTTACAATTATAACCTTATGCTATCCAAATTAACCAATGTTGCAATTGTTGATGACCACACTTTGTTCAGAAAAACGCTCAACAATTTTTTATCCTCCCAGGAAAACGTGCGCGTAGTACTTCAATCTCCAGACATTCCGGACCTTTTGGAAAAATTAAAGCATGAACATGTTGACATCCTCATCATGGATCTTTTCATGCCAAAACTTTTCGGCAGTGATGCTGTAAAGATCATCCAGGCGGAATACCCGGAGATCAGGATCCTGGTACTGAGCATGTGTACCGACATGGAGTTGCTCAGCGGCCTGCTGGATGCCGGCGTCTGTGGTATTCTCAGCAAAACAGACGAGCCCGAAGAACTGATCCAGGCCATCGTGGCGCTGTCTGAGCAGCGGATCTTCCGCAGTAAGCTCTTCACTGAAGCCATGTACTGGAACAAGCAGAACAACTTCAAAAAAACTGGTGCAGCCGATGTTCCGTTGAACGACCGTGAGCGGGAAGTGCTGCAGTTATTATGGGAAGAAAAGAGCAATAAAGAAATTGCCGATCACCTTTTCCTCAGTGTGCGCAGTATCGAAAAGATCCGCCAGGACATGAAGGAAAAGCTGGGCGTTAAAACCACTGTTGGATTACTGAAATTCGCGATTGCGCGAAAGATCATCCGCCTTCATTCACCTGAAGCGGATGCGAGCCTGCACATGGCTTCCGCATTCATGTAGGAGAACTGTTTTCATCAACATAAAGCCTGTAAAGCGATTGGGAACGCGTTACAGGCTTTTTTATTTTTTGTATAACGAAAGCGATCAGGGAAACTGGCTGAGGTCTTCGCGGTAGCGCAGGGTTTCTGTGGTCGCCCATTTCACTACGGTTGAGTCGATGAGCTTATCGTTATGCGCAGCCATATGTTCAAAACCAGCCCAGCTGTCTGATCCGATCAGAACGTACCAGTGATCGATTCTTCCCCCGTCAAAGGTTTTATAGGTCACAAAGAACTTCAGTTTACTCATATCACACCGGTTCCTGTACTGCCGGATCATCCACTCTGCCCTGTATTCATTCAGCACCTGCAGTGAGATCAGCTTCATGTATTTTGCACGAAGGCCCTGAGGGCCCGGACTGCTGAGATTGTTGATGGCAACCAGTTTGGAGGAGCTGATAAGATCCGCGTAGGGAACCGTATTCCTGGCATTGTCTGCGGCATCGCCATCGGGGTCAACCGGTTTGTCGAAGTCTTCGAATGCATGATCGATAGTAGCATCCATAAACTGCCCGCTGCGTGGTCCGGAGATAAAATACCAGCCATACCAGTTCCAGGTATCGCCTGCATTTTTATGCCATTGCAGGTGGCGCTTGTAGCCGTCTTCAAAATTTTTTTCCAGGCCGGCTTTGGGTTTCCAGGTAACAAACTGCGCCAGGCCCCTGCTTTGGGCGAACGTTATGGCGGGTGACAAGAGGATAAGCAGAATCAGGGTTTTCATGGTTTTTCTTTTAAAGGTAGGGATGCAGGCGCGCAGGCCGGATGCTGCTGGACCGTTTTATAGTCAGCTTAACAAAAAAAGGCAGCTACTGTGGCTGCCTTCCGTAAACGAGCGTTGGAAATATTCAATATTTCGCAGGCTTACCCGCCGGAGGCAGTGAAGCCTTGATGAACTGACGGATATCCTCATTCGAAGTTTCGAGATCGGCTTTGCGCAGGTACATCATATGTCCGCTGCGGTAGCCGGCAAAACTGAGCCGGTCCTTCAGTTTTCCGCTGGGATCGATATTCCACATGCTGTATTTGGCGTTGAAATAATCACAGGCGCCATCATAGTAGCCGCTCTGGATCATCACTTTCAGCCAGGGATTCTGTGCCATGGCCTGCCGCAGGTTCTCTCCGGTGCGGTCCTGTGTTCTGTCCCAGGGCTGTACAGGGCCGAACATATTGTACTTCAGGTCTGTCTTGTATTTCAGCTCTTCGCGCAGGTACATATTGATGGGCGGTGTAAAGGAATGCAGCCAGCTGGTGAGCTCGGCATTGAAGTCGGGTGTTTCATTGCCGTCGCTCCGGTCAACACCGAGGTAGCGGCTGTCGAGCCGGCCTACGGTGAATCCTTTATCGCGCAGCAGTTCTTTCCAGAATGCATTCACCGGCAGTACCAGGTTATTGCGATAGATCACATCTTCTTTGATGCCCGAGTAGCGTGCGATCTTTTTAGACAGTTCTCTCTTCTTCGTTTCTTCCACAAAACCTCCTTTTGCAAGCGCGGGCAGCAATTCATTCACTGTGAATTCCTCCACCTCCGGCAGCATGGCTGTGAGGTCTTTCTGTTGCAGGGAAGGCTCCAGTTTTTTATGGTACCAGGCAGTGGCTGCAAAATAGGGGAGGCGGTTGGCGCCGCTCACCGGTCCGGCCCTTTCAATATCCAGGTCGGTAGGAGATACCAGGATCACGCCGTTGAGGTACATCCAGTGCGTGTTCTGCATTTCCAGTGCCAGGCCTGAAACCCGTGTGGTGCCGTAGCTTTCGCCGATCAGGTACTTGGGACTGGCCCAACGGTTGACACGGGTCACAAAAGTGTTGATCCACTCGCCGAGATATTTGATATCGGCACGTGTACCGAAGAACTTGCTGGCAGGCGTGTTCTTGTCGATGATACGGCTGAAGCCGGTATTCACCGGGTCTACATAAACAATGTCTGCCACATCCAGGATGGAGTAAGGGTTTTCCTTGTAGCCATAGGGCTGAACAGGATAACCTTCGTCATCGATATTCAGGAGCTTTGGCCCTGTATAGGCAATATGCATCCATACTGAGGCGGAACCAGGTCCCCCGTTGAACGAGATCACGAGCGGGCGGCTCGCTTTGTCTTTTACATCGCTGCGCTCATAATAACTGTAGAAAACGCCGGCGATGATCTTGCCATCGTCATCCCATACAGGAATGGAGCCGGCAGTGGCGCGATAGGGGATACGCACTCCTTTTACCGTTACGGCATTTTCCGTGACAACGTTTTGGTCAGGGTTGAGTGTGCGGCTGGATAATGCAGGCTTTTCCTCCTTTACCGCGGGTGACGCCGCCGGGGCGCCTGGTTTGGTCTGGGCATTTCCCTGCGCGATGGCAAAACAGGAAATGAGGATCAGAGCAGATCTTTTCATATATTTTCTCCGTTTGGTTGGTGCTGGAATGCGGCAATCTAATGAAAAATGCCAGCAATCACAAAGCAGGGCCGTTCAACGGTTGTATTCAGGTTTTTCCGGTTAACGGAGTGGTGGTTTTACAGGAAAAAAAAGAGACACTTCAATTGTGGTAAAAAACAACTCTGTAGAAAAAAATTTAAACTGATGGCCTGCTGTTCGTTTTTTCAATATTATATGGAAATTTGTTTCGATAGCCTCCACTTTTACCTCTGCAATTTACAGATCCATTCCCTGTAAAACATTTCACGATCCATCTCGAAACAATAGTACAATACTTCGCCGCTTGCGGTGTAAGCATTGCTTTGTCTGATACATACTATTAATCATTAAACCTTCTTTTATGAAACATGAACATTCCGTTCAGGTAGCAACCCGTATTGCCCTGATCAGAGTGCAGCAGGACTATGCCGCTATGGTTCAGTCCGGCTCATTCTCCCTTCGGGATCTTTTCAATCCTGACGACTTCAATTTAGATGATTTCTGCCGGCAGTATAACCCTCACCCACAAACGGAGCAGCTGGTGGAAGTGGTGCAGGAGTTCGGACAACGTTTCAATATCTGGCTCCCCAATGCCCGCCATTACGTTACCAGCGCCACTTT
>NZ_JBQCGW010000097.1:0-8741 GCF_051955275.1 Pseudobacter sp.
GAATATTACCTATTTATAACTTATTAAAAAAATGTTAAAATCGTTCCCTGGGGCAATAACAAGCCGCCATCAGATTCAGTATGAATCCCTTAAACATGTTAATTGAAGCGGATTTTTTCCCCGTTCACATCCAGAATCAGCTCTTTCACATCAGATTCCTCCACTCTGCCTACAATCTGACCTTCAATGCCCAATTCCCTGCCTGTAGCGATCATGGCCTCCGCCTTTTCAGGAGTAGTGAATACTTCCAGCCTGTGGCCCATGTTGAAAACCTGGTACATTTCGCGGAGATCACTTCCCGAAGCCTTCTGGATCAACTGGAAGATCACCGGTGCTTCAAACAGGTTGTCCTTCACGATCCTGAAGTCCCCGGGCAGGTACTTCATACACTTGGTCTGACCGCCACCACTGCAGTGGATCAGGCCGTGAATGGCATCGAAATGCTCGCTGATCAGGGCTTTAAGCAAGGGGGCGTAAGTCCTGGTAGGGCTCAGCAACAGCTTGCCGATATTGAGGTCAGCAGGCAGGCCGGCATGATTTCCCGGAACGGGATCGGTCATCCGGTATGGTCCGATGTACACCACATCGTCACTCAGGCTGGGCTCAAAGCTCTCGGGGTATTGCGTTGCGTAATGTTTACTGAGCATATCGTGCCGGGCGCTGGTCAGGCCATTGCTGCCGATACCACTATTATAGGCATCCTCGTATTTAGTCTGGCCGTAGCTCGCAAAGCCAACGATCACGTCGCCAGCCTGGATCTTCTCATTGGTCACCAGCTTATCCTTGGGCCAGCGGGCGGCCATAGTGCCGTTTACAGCGATGGAACGGACCACATCGCCCACATCGGCAGTTTCTCCACCCAGGTACTGGATGTTCACGCCAAACTGCTTCAGCTCATCGAATATCTCCTGGGAGCCATTGATAACGGTTTCCAGGATCTCACCGGGAACGAGTTTTTTGTTCCGGTCGATAGTGGAAGAAAAGAGTAAATTATCATGGATCCCCACGCAAAGGAGGTCGTCCAGGTTCATTACGATGGCATCCTGTGCTATCCCCTTCCAAACAGAAAGGTCGCCGGTTTCCTTCCAGTACAGGTAAGCCAGAATGCTCTTGGTGCCCGCCCCGTCTGCATGCATGAGGTTCACCCATTGATCGTCTCCTGTGAGGAAATCAGGATAAATCTTGCAGAATGCGAAAGGATACAGTCCCTTGTCAAGCTTCTCCGTTGCCTTGTGTACTTCTTCTTTTTGTGCAGAAACGCCACGTTTTGAATATAAACTCATGGCCGCAAAGCTACAAAAAGTTGGGATGTTCTGCGGTATCACAATCAAACAAGCCACAACTATTTACGCTGCCTTATTGTAAATTCGCACCGCAATTATGAAAGTTTACCATTCTACAGAACAGATGCCGGCATTCCGGAACGCAGTTGTGACCATCGGAACCTTTGATGGCGTGCATATCGGACACCAGCAGATCCTCGCCCAGCTGAAGCAGGAAGCCGCCCGCATCCAGGGCGAGACCGTGATCATTACTTTCCACCCCCATCCCCGCAAGGTGGTGGCCGCCGGACAGACCCCGGTCTTTCTCATCAATACCATCGGGGAAAAGATAGAATTACTGGAAAAGAATGGTATCGATAACCTGGTGATCGTTCCCTTTACGGAAGAATTCGCCAGGCAGACACCTGAGGAATATTGTGAGCATTTCCTGATTGAGAAATTCCATCCACATACTGTGATCATCGGGTACGACCACCGCTTTGGCCAGGGCCGTAAAGGTGACTATAAATTACTGGAAGTTTACAGCGACAAACTGGGCTTTGAACTCAAAGAGATTCCCGCCCACGTGATCAACGAAAGCACCGTCAGCTCCACCCGTATCCGGGAAGCCATCCTGAATGGGGAAATCGGCCTCGCAAAATCACTGCTGGGCTATGATTTCTTTTTCGAGGGGAAGGTAGTGGAAGGGAATAAACTCGGCCGCACGCTCGGCTATCCCACCGCCAACCTGCAGGTGGCCATTGAAGAGAAGCTGGTTCCCGGCAACGGCGTTTATGCAGTAACGGTAGCACTGCCCGATGGCACACAGAAGAATGGTATGATGAATATCGGCGTACGCCCCACCGTTGATGGGAAAAAGAGAATGATCGAAGTGAATATTTTCGATTTCGATAAAGATATTTATGGCAGCACGCTTCGGGTGTACGTGAAGAAGTACCTGCGCGGCGAAAAGAAGTTCGATGGACTGGATGCCCTGAAGCAACAGCTGACCATGGACAAGTCAGCATCCCTTGCCTATTTTATACCATCATCTTAGCCACCATTTCTTTCAGCAGGCTGCCGTCGGAAGTGCCACTATCGTTCACCCCCACACTCTTTAAATTATAAGAATGTAATAAGAGAATAGCGGCTTCCACTCCTGCATATCCATAATTCCTGGCAGTGGCTACATAATCTTTCACAAAGAAAGGATTCACTCCGATATTGGTAGCGATGGTCTTATCATCCTTCGCCTGCTGGCCAAAGATCATATATGTTTTGCTGAACAGGTTGTACAGCGTTGGAAGGATCAGCTGAATAGGGGCCGCTTTGGGATTGGCCTCAAAATACTGGATGATCTTCATGGCCTTCGCCAGATCTTTCTGCGCCATGGCGCCCTGCAACTCAAAAGGATTGTACTCCTTGCTTACACCCACATATTTTTCGATATCATCTTCCGTGATATTATTACGCTCGCCCAGGTTCACCAGTACCTTATCGATTTCATTGTTGATACGGCTGAGATCATTACCGATATGGTCCACCAGCAACATCAGCGCTTTCTGTGAAATGCTCTTGCCTTTTGAGGTGATCAGTTCATTGGTCCAGTCGGGCAACTGGTTATCATACATTTTTTTTGTAGTGAGCATCTCCCCTTTTTCCTTGAGGGTTTTGGCGAGTTTGCTCCTGCCATCCACTTTCTTTTCTTTATAGGATACAACAAAGATGGTGCTGGAAAGCGGGTGTTCGATATAAGGCTCCAGTTTATCGATATCCCTCATCTGTTGCGCTTCTTTTAATATCACTACCTGTTTCTCTGAGAACATGGGATACCTCTTGCAGCTGTTCACCACATCGATCCAGCTGGCATCCTTTCCATAGAAAACCATGAGGTTGAAACCAGCTTCAGCCTCGGTGAGGATCTCATGTTCGGCATAATGGACCACCTTATCTATAAAGTAATCCTCCTCACCTTCCAGCCAGTAAACGGGTTTGAATTTGCTCTTTTTCCAGTCTCCAATTATTTTCTCAGCGGACATCAGGCTATGAAATTTAAAAAATTATCGCAATATTACACCAAATTTAACCCCTATTCGAATGGGATTTATTCACAATGAAAAACCAGGTCTGCACTGCATTCCCGCCATTTGCACAGCCCTCCTCCCACCCATATTTCAGAATTCTGGCATGGTTTTGGAAAAGATCATGATCGAAGTCCAGAACACGGCGCAAACCTATTATTTTAAACTTTTGAAAACCATACACAATTATGAGTACAACCAACTATCCATCAGCAAGTCCGCAAAGTCAGCCTCCTAAGAAGGATTCCAAAAACCTGATCATCGGTTTATTGGCAGTAGGCATCCTCGGTACCTGGGGATATTTTTTGTGGGACAAGAACAAGTCAGACCAGCAAATCACTCAACTGAAAACCTCATACGTTGCAGTTGACTCTTCAAAGAATGAGCTGCAGAAAAGTTTTGATGCAGCAGTGATCCGTCTGGATTCACTGACCGGTAACAATAATGAACTCGAAGGCAAACTGAGCGAGCGTAACAGCGAGATCAGCAAGCTGAAAGGTCAGATCGCCAGCAAACTGAAAAAAGAAAGGCTTACAGAAAGAGAAAAGACTGAGCTGAAAAGCCAGATCCAGGAACTGAATGACAAGATCAATAACCTGGAAGCTGAAGTAGCTCGTCTTACTCAGGAAAATCAGGTGCTGACTACTGAAAAAGTAGCGTTGACAGCCGACAAAGAGAAGCTGACAACTGACCTCGCAACTACCACTACAGCTAAAGACGAACTGGCTAAGAAAGTAGACATTGCCAGCACACTCAATGCCAGCAACATCAACATCACTCCTATCAATGAGAAGAGCGGTGGCCGTGAAAAAGTAACCACTACTGCAAAACGCGTAGACAAACTGGTTATCTCTTTCGATGTTGACAATCGCATTGCACAGGCAGGAAGCACTGAAGTTTATGTAAGCGTTACCGATCCGGAAGGAAAGCCTGTAACTGTTGAAGCCCTTGGCTCCGGCAGCTTCACTACCCGTGAAGAAGGCGACAAATTCTACACTTTCAAAATGCCTGTTGATATCGAGACTGGCAAAAAGAAACACGTAGAGTTCCCATGGAAACAAAACAGCGCTTTCAAAACAGGTAGCTACAAGATCGAAGTATACCACAACGGTTTCAAGATCGGCGAAGGAACATCTACCCTGAAGAAAGGTGGTCTGTTCAGCTAGTAAGACTAAAGACTTAAAGAATAGTAGATCCATATATGCCCCGGCTTGCGCCGGGGCACTTTTTTTTACTCCCTTATGCTACGGAGCTGTGGCGTAAGGAAGTTTTGTTTTTAGGGCTTTGGGCCGGACTTGGGATGTAAAAACACAGCACCCACACCTTCTTCTTCATTGATGGGCGCTGGTGGGGTATGTTTTACAGCCGGCTTTGCACAACCCTTATTTGCCAACAAGAAAAAAAGCAAGCAGAAGAGATCTTACAGCAACGCGCGTATCGCCGCCCTGCCCACATGAACAACACGGGAGGTACCAGGCTTACGGCCCTCATATTGAATGTTCAGCTCTAAATTATTACTAAGACGCTTGGTGAGATCCAGGTTCCAGAGGAAGTTTTTCCCAGGCAGCAGGCCATCGAGCAGAATGTAGGCCGCAGGCGAGTTTACGTTGGGTGTGGCATCATTGGATCTGAAGCTGATATTGTTGTAGGTGAACTTGCCGTTGATGCTGGTGCTCTGGAGAATATTGTATTTGATGTCTGTATTGATGGAATTGGAACTGGTCGTTTCGCGGGCACCTTCCTGGTTCTCGCGGGTCATGAATTTATAGCCGAGCAGCCATCGGAAATTGCTGCCGCTGATGAAGTTCAGCGCGGGCTCTACCGATTGCTGATCGATCTTGTAATTGCGGTTATCGAATTTGGCATTGCTGGTACTGAGCTGGTTCACGCCTGTGCGGCCCGTGAGCTCCAGGAGGAGTTTACGCGTGATGTTGATACGGCCACGGAGGCTCCATTCATCGAGGCTCCGTGTTTCGTAGCCGTAGGTGAGCAACGATTTATTGCTGTTGCGGGAATTATTGATATCAAAGCCCCAGCTGCTGCTGTAGCGATTGAAGGAGAAGGTGTTTACGAACACGGAATTCAGCGTGATGAGAGAAGTGTCTGCCAGCGGTGCTTTGAATGGATTCAACTGCACTACGCCACGTGCGATCTCTTTTTTGTTCAACTGCAATTGTGATTGAAGGTTGAGCTTCGAAAGCAGTTTTTTGAGGCCGCGGGCCTTTGACACATCGATAACCGAGCGGGGATTGAAGCCTGCCGTATAGTTGAAAGTATTGTAATTGGCTTTCAGGAAATCGTTGGTAGGTGTGAAGATGCGGATGTATTTGGCCTGGTCCTGGAACTTGGCGATCTCGAATTCGTTGAGCTGCTGGATGCCGTCCTCATTGTAATCGATCCAGGTGTATTCACCCTGACCAGCGGGTACTTCCAGGAAAGCGAAATCGCGTTTTTGCTCCTGACCCGATCCTACTTCATACAACACACTTCCCTGCAGGAGGCCGCGCCATTCGTTGAAAATATATTCAGCCCTGCCGAGCAGGCTCTTGTCCGCTTTCTGGGTGGTGATCTTATCGTTGAGGATGTCCAGGATACGGTAGGTGCCATTGAAGCGGAACTGGTGTTTTTCGTTTTGGAGCAGTTCGGCAAAGACATTGAAGTTGTTTGCGCGGTCGGCTGTTTGCAGTTCGCTGCCCACGGGGTACTGGTTGGTACGTGTGGAGTAAATGAAGCCCCACTTGTTGGGCTTTGCTTCATTGGATTTGAGCGTGGCCTGAAAATTAGTGAATGAGAAACTGAGGGCCGTAAGAGAATCCTTTGCACGATCCCTTATCTCTGTATGTTCTACGGAATAATTGAGGTTGATGGAATAGAAACCGATCTTTTTGAATACATGCGTGAGGTCAACTGTGGGGCGAAGGAAATACCCTTTCACATCGGTAGCACTCACATTGGATATGATGAACTGGTTATTTAATCGCCAGCCTTTTAGATCCTGAACATGGTAGAGACTGTTACGGATACCGGTGAAATCCCCTCCCCTGTTGTAGTTGGTGAACTGGTATTTGAGGGAGTTCATTTTTTTATCGGTCAGACCAAGGCCACCGGTGATGATAGATTCGTTGGCTGGCGTTGGGAGTAATGGAAGGCCCCAGTCGCGCGCAAACTCGATGTTGCGTAAACGCTCCAGCGGTTTGAAACGGCTTTCTACAAATTCAAAGCCGGCATTGGAAGTGAGCATCAATCCTTTGTTCCCGGCAAAGTTCAGTGTGTTTTTGATGGAAGCTTTGGCTGCATATCCTTTATCATCACCCTTATCCTTATCCGAAAATGTATTTACGTTGTAATTGCTCATGGCCACTTCGGTATTCACTTCTGTATTTTTATTCACCAGGTAATCCACTCCGAGGGTAACCACCTGTTGTTTCTTGGGCGTGACGAGGAATACAGCGGGTTCGTACCTGCCCTGCCGTTGGCCGTTTACAGGCTCCAGCCATTTGTACACTTTTCCATTGGCGCCATTGAAATCGGGAATATAGTTCCCATTGCCCTGTCCCACATCTATGAAGCTGAGGGAATAACGGGCACTGTCTGGGTTGGTGGAATAGATAAAGACGGTATCGTGCGAGAGGCCTCCGTTGTACACAGAATCTATTTTCTTGTACAGGATCTTTCCAACGGAGAATGTATCCAATGCAGCGTTGGGATAATAGGCTCGCTGTACGCTGTCACCGAGGTTATTGAGGAACTGTTTCTGAACAGGATCCAGCGTTTGGTTGATGGGCGAGCTTTTGGCATCGGAGTTATTGAAGAAGCCGATACGTACCTTGACCCTGTCTTTTATATTGAGCTCGTCGGCCAGATAGATATTGGAGTTGAGATAGTTCCTGTCGGCGTATTCAAACTCCACCTGGATCCGCTTGTCTTTAGTGATCATGCGGCGGGGGGTGAAAGTGATCTCTGCCGTATTGTAATTGATCACATAGTCCTGGTCTTCCCCGCGTTGCAGGAGCTCACCATCGATGAAAACCCTTTCGGTATTGGCAAGCACGATGAAGAAGAATTCATTGTTGGCTCCTTTGAGTCGATAAGGTCCCTGGTTGCCTTCCAGTGGCTCCAGGATATCCCGGGTGAATTTTCCCTTGGCGATGGAGCCGCTGACCGCGGCTTTATTGATGAGGCCGGGCGCTATTTCAGAAGTGGTTTCAAAAGCAAGGCCCTGCAAACGTTTATAGAAGCTGAGGAAATAGCTTTGTTGCTGTCTTAGATCTATATCACCCAGACTGAGCGCCCAGTTCTTTTTGCGGAATTGAAGAAAGATGCGGTCGAATTCATTGAGCTGTTGTGTGGTGCCATCGGGCTGAATGGGGATATTGTTGTCCGTTATGGCTGCCGCGATTTCGATGCTGTCTGCCAGGTAACCGCTTAGCTGCAGGTTGAGATTGCTGGTAACTACGGCATCCTGGCTATTGCCGAAGGAGATGGCCCTTCCGAAACTACCGTTATAGGTGATATTACCGAAATTGAAGAAGTTATCGGTCTGTTGAACTCCGGCAAAATTCGGCGTATAGGCCTGTCCGATGAAACGGTTCATCACGGAATCGTATTCCATGCGGTTGACTACGGCGTTGACACGCGTGGGGAAAACGCGGTAGCGGATAAAAAGACTATCGAGAATGAATTGTTTCTTCCAGGTGATGGTACTGTTGATGAAATCAACGGTGTACGCTGAGTCGGGGACACCGATTATCTGGATGGTATTGGGGATGAGACTTAGTGAATCAAGTGTTACCAAGGGCTGGCGTGTGCTCACTTTCTTAACGCGGAGGTTGGATAGCGGTTTGGGAGCCGGCTTCTGCTGGGCAACCAGATTCAGTTGACCACAAGCCAGCAACAACATCAGTATCAATATTCTCCCGGTTAACAAGTTCTCCATTTGACCCCCGCAATATTAGCGTAAAATCCCGCGGAGTAAGTAAAAAGCGTAGAAAATGAGCAATTATTGTCTGGTCAGGCGCAAAAAAGCCAGGACCGGATCTCTGGAACCGGGGCGCTGTAAAGCATAACCCTGTTTCCATTGTCCTGGTCCTGGCGGTACTTGTAACTGTATAACACAGGCAGGTGAAATGCGCTACTTCATCTGCGACCTGGCGTCGTTATAAACCTCTCTCGCTTTTTTGGTGGGCAGATAGATCTGGAAGCCCAGTCCGAATGCAACCTGGTTATTGGTGGTTGAATTGCCGAAACCCACCGTAAGGTTGTATTTCAGCAGTCCCTCCAGGCTGATGTTAGGAGTAATGAAATATGCGATACCAGGGCCGAATCCTACGCCCAGACCATTGGTGCTGGTGTTGTGAGCGCCATCCACTTTGTTGTTCTGGCCCATGATGCCCACATT
>NZ_JBQCGW010000098.1:0-6577 GCF_051955275.1 Pseudobacter sp.
ATTGTGGTGGTCGTGATTATTATTATTCCCGTACAGAACGGAGGTGGAGTGTAGCGAAAACTAATAAAAAGTTTAATCATACAAAGCGACCCGCCTCCCAAAGGCGGGTCGCTTTTTTTTTTTTGCGAACAAAAGCTAGGTGAAAAAAAAAATTAATTAATGTGAAATTATTACAACAACCAAACGGTTCTCTATTATAATGGAGAATACCTGAAAGCCGCGGAAACGCGCACAGACCTGTATAGCCAGACCCTTCACTATGGATATGGCGTATTTGAAGGCATCCGCTCTTACCGCACTGAGAGCGGCGAAACAAAGATCTTCAAGGCCGTTGAGCATTACGAAAGGCTGAAAGCCTCTGCAGAAGCGCTCAATATGCCCTGGCACTGGACCACAGAAGAACTGATCAACGCTACCTATGAAGTATTGCAGCGTAACAACCTGCAGAACGCATATATCCGTCCGCTTGTATTTGCCCCTGCAAACATGGGCTTCAATCCGAACACCGAATCGAACATCATGATCGCTGTCTGGGAAATGGGATTGTTCCTGGGTGAGAAGAATCTCCGTGTGATGACCTCTCCCTGGCAAAGGCCCAACCCGCTTGGTTTCAAGATCCAGGCAAAAGCTACCGGTCACTATGTTAACTCCATTCTCGCCAGCCAGGATGCCAAGGCCAAAGGCTTTGATGAAGCGCTGCTGGTAGACATGAATGGTCATGTGGCTGAAGGCCCTGGCGCCAACATGTTCTATGAAAAAGACGGTGTAGTGTATACGCCACCGTTAGGAAATATCCTGCCGGGCATCACCCGTGCAACCGTTATTGAAATGTGTGAAGAACTGGATATTGAAGTAGTACAGCAACATTTCACCCCGGCTGAACTGAAAACCGCTGACAGTGCATTCTTCTGCGGCACTGCAGCTGAAGTGGTAGGATTTGAGTCACTGGATGATTATACTTTCCCTAAACCCTGGGAGAGTTCCTTTGGAAAGAAATTACAGAAATTATATAAGGCTAAGGTCACAGAAGCAGGCGTAGCCGTCAGCTAAGGGAAATGAATTTCGCCGGAGGCGAAGAAATAGAAGTCACTCGCCGGGAGGCGGGCGACCGGGCACACACTGGCGACTTCCGGGCACACTCAGAGGGCCGCCAGTCCGGCTCATCAAGATCAAATCGAACTCAGAAAACCAAACGCATAACCGAACAAATGGCACTCAACAAATATTCACGCACCATCACTCAGGATGTAACGCAACCAGCGGCACAGGCAATGCTCTATGGCATCGGATTAACAGACGAAGATCTGGCTAAAGCACAGGTGGGCATCGTCAGCATGGGCTACGATGGCAATACCTGCAATATGCACCTCAATGACCTGGCAGCCATCGTCAAGAAAGGCGTATGGGCGCAGGACCTGGTAGGCCTTATCTTCAATACCATCGGCGTAAGCGATGGTATCAGCAACGGAACGGAAGGCATGCGTTATTCCCTGGTAAGCCGTGATATCATTGCCGACTCCATTGAGGCGGTTTGCGGTGCGCAATATTATGACTCAGTAATTGCCATCCCCGGTTGCGATAAAAATATGCCCGGCTCCATCATCGCCATGGGAAGGCTGAACAGGCCTGCCATCATGGTATACGGCGGCACCATTGCCCCCGGCCATTACAAAGGTCAGGACCTCAACATTGTGTCTGCCTTCGAAGCACTTGGCCAGAAACTGGCAGGCAACCTGTCCGATGCGGATTTCAAAGGCATCGTACAACACTCCTGTCCTGGTGCAGGCGCCTGCGGCGGCATGTACACGGCCAATACCATGGCATCGGCCATCGAAGCACTGGGCATGAGCCTTCCTTACTCATCTTCCAATCCGGCCCTCAGCGATGAAAAGAAAGCGGAGTGCCTGGCAGCCGGAAAAGCGATCCGTCTTCTTCTCGAAAAAGATATCAAGCCTTCCGATATCATGACGCGCAAAGCATTTGAGAATGCCATTACCGTGATCATGATCCTCGGCGGAAGCACCAACGCCGTGCTCCACCTCATTGCCATGGCTAAGAGTGTAGGCGTTACCGTTACACAGGACGATTTCCAGGACATCAGCAACAGGGTGCCCGTGCTGGCTGACTTCAAGCCCAGCGGCAAATACCTGATGCAGGACCTTCACCAGCATGGCGGCGTTCCTGCCGTAATGAAGTACCTGCTGAAAAAAGGACTGCTGCACGGGGATTGCCTGACCGTTACCGGTAAAACGCTGGCAGAGAACCTGGAGTCCATTCCTGACCTGGATTTTGAAACTCAGAAGATCATCCTGCCACTGGAAACACCATTGAAGGCAACCGGTCACCTCCAGATCCTTTACGGTAACCTGGCATCAGGCGGCAGTGTAGCCAAGATCAGCGGTAAGGAAGGGGAGTTCTTTGCAGGTCCTGCACGTGTGTTCGACGGAGAGTTTCAACTGATCGATGGTATCAACAGCGGAAAGATCCAGCACGGAGATGTGGTGGTGATCAGGAATGTTGGTCCGAAAGGCGCACCCGGTATGCCGGAAATGCTGAAACCTACGTCTGCACTCATTGGTGCGGGATTGGGCAAAAGCATCGCACTGATCACTGATGGCCGTTTCAGCGGTGGTACCCACGGATTTGTAGTAGGCCATATCACGCCGGAAGCATATGAAGGTGGATTGATAGCAATAGTTCAGGATGGCGACCCCATTGAACTGGATGCAGTGAAGAACACCATCACGCTCAAGGTTTCTGAAGAAGAGATCGCAAAAAGAAAGGCTGCCTGGAAGCAGCCTGCACTGAAAGTAACCAAGGGAATTCTATTCAAATACGCGAAGAGTGTTAAGAACGCAGCGGAAGGCTGTGTAACCGATGAGGCATAACCTCCTTAACCCTTCAACATTAAATAATAATTTATGAGCACAACAACGGCAGCGCCCACACCCGCAAAGGAAGAGCAAAAAGCCACCACTACAGTCAGTGGTTCTGTGGCCGTGCTGGAGTCGATCCTTGCAGAAGGGGTGGACACTATCTTCGGATATCCCGGAGGCGCCATCATGCCTATCTATGATGCATTGTATGATTACCAGGAAAAGCTGAAACATATACTCGTCCGTCATGAGCAGGGTGGGATACATGCTGCGCAAGGCTTTGCGAGAACTTCAGGAAACGTGGGTGTTGTGTTCGCCACCAGCGGTCCCGGTGCTACCAACCTGGTGACAGGTTTGGCCGATGCCATGATCGACAGTACGCCACTGGTTGCAGTTACCGGCCAGGTGTTTGCGCACCTGCTCGGCACCGATGCCTTCCAGGAAACCGATGTGATCAATATCACCACACCGGTTACCAAATGGAACTACCAGGTAACGGATGCAACCGAGATCCCCGCCGTAATGGCAAAGGCATTTTATATCGCGCGCAGCGGCCGCCCCGGTCCTGTACTGATCGATATCACCAAGAATGCACAGATCCAGCAATTCGAATACGAAGGATATAAGAAATGCGATCATGTCCGCAGCTACCGTCCCAAACCCATCATCCGCAAAGAATATGTAAAGGAAGCAGCAGCATTGATCAATGCTGCTGAAAAACCGTTCATTCTCTTTGGTCAGGGTGTGATCCTGGGCAAGGCAGAACAGGAATTCAAAAGGTTCCTGGAGAAGAGCGGTATCCCCGCAGCCGCCACCATCATGGGTTTGAGCGCACTGCCTACAGATCATCCTCAGCATGTGGGTATGCTGGGTATGCACGGTAATTATGGCCCGAATGTACTCACCAATGAATGTGATGTGCTCATCGCTATCGGTATGCGCTTTGATGACCGCGTTACCGGCCGTCTCGATAAATACGCCAAACAGGCTAAAGTGATCCACCTGGATATCGATCCGGCTGAGATAGACAAGAACGTGAAGGCTGAAGTGCCTGTATGGGGCGATTGCAAGGAAACATTGCCATTGCTCACCGAGCTCATAGAACAGAAAGTGTATCCGCAGTGGTTACAGAAATTCCGGGATTATGAGCAGCAGGAAGTTGACCAGTGTATCCATCCTGAACTGCATCCTGAATCGGAGGTGCTCACCATGGGTGAAGTGATCAGGGTATTGAATGAGCTCACCGGCGGGGATGCTGTAGTGGTAACGGATGTAGGTCAGCACCAGATGGTGGCCTGCCGTTATGCGAAGTTCACGCAGAGCCGCAGCAATATCACCAGCGGTGGTTTGGGCACTATGGGATATGCATTACCTGCAGCCATCGGCGCCAAATTCGGTGCACCGGAGCGTACGGTAGTTGCAGTGATCGGTGATGGCGGATTTCAGATGACACTCCAGGAAATGGGAACCATCATGCAGAGCGGTATCGATGTGAAGATCCTGATCCTGAATAATGAATTCCTGGGAATGGTGCGTCAATGGCAGCAACTGTTCAACGACAAGCGCTATTCTTTCGTGAATATCACCAGTCCTGATTTTGTGGCCCTCGCCAAAGCTTATCATATCGATGGGCAGAAAGTGAGCGAACGTGAAAAGCTGCGCGATGCATTGAAAGCGATGCTGGACCATAAAGGTTCCTACCTGCTGGAAGTGATGGTAGGCAAGGAGAACAACGTATTCCCCATGGTGCCGCAGGGATGCAGCGTATCTGAGATCAGGCTGAAATAACAAGGTGTGCCCAGTTGCTCGCCTCCGGCGACGGAATAAAAGTCACTCGCGGGGGCGCGAGCGACCGGGCACCCGCCGAACATCTAAAACAAAACGTATGTCAAAGCAGGAATTCACAGTAACAGTATATACCGAAAACCAGATCGGCTTGCTCAATCGCATCGCCATCATGTTTTCGCGCAGGAAAATAAATGTTGACAGTCTCAACACCTCGCCCAGTGAAGTGGATGGCATCCATCGCTTCACCATCGTGATCAATGAATCCGAAGAAGTGGTAAGCAAGCTGGTACGCCAGATAGAAAAGCAGGTGGAAGTATTGAGAGCTTATTACAATACCGGTGAAGAGATCGTATGGCAGGAACTGGCCATGTACAAAGTGCCAACGGATGAGATCGCAGAGAAAGTGAAAGTGGAAAGGTTGCTCCGAGAGCATGGCGCCCGTGCGGTGGTGATCCGTAAAGATTACACCGTGTTTGAAACAACCGGTCACCGTGAGGAAACAGACAAGCTCATCAGCGTGCTGGAGCCATATGGTCTCATCGAGTTCGTGAGAAGCGGCAGGGTAGCAATTATCAAGGCCAGCAATGGCTTCCACGAAAAATTGAAAGAGTTTGAAGAGACCCTTCCGGGCGAAGAAGTGATAGAGAATGAATTTCTCAATCGTAAAGGCGAAGTATTCAGTTTATAAAAATACAACAATAACCAAAGTTTCTAACAACCATAAACAATTACGACAATGGCAAAACTCAATTTCGGCGGTGTTGAAGAAAATGTAGTAACCCGCGAAGAATTTCCTCTGGCCAAAGCGCAGGCAATTTTAAAGGACGAAGTAGTGGCCGTGATCGGTTACGGTGTGCAAGGTCCCGGACAGGCGCTCAATCAGAAAGACAATGGTGTGAATGTGATTGTTGGCCAGCGCAAAAATTCAAAGAGCTGGGATAAGGCCGTTCGTGATGGTTTTGTTCCCGGAGAAACACTCTTCGAGATCGAAGAAGCACTGGAGCGTGGCACCGTGATCTGTTATCTGCTCAGCGATGCTGCACAGATTGCCATGTGGCCTACAGTGAAGAAACACCTGACTCCGGGTAAAGCCCTTTATTTCTCTCATGGCTTCGGCATTACTTATAATGATCAGACCGGTATCGTTCCTCCTGCTGACGTGGATGTATTCCTGGTAGCACCTAAGGGTTCCGGTACTTCGCTCCGCAGGATGTTCCTCCAGGGACGTGGTCTGAACAGCTCTTACGCTATTTTCCAGGATGCAACCGGCCGCGCTTTTGAAAGAGTGGTGGCGCTGGGTATCGCTATCGGCAGCGGCTACCTGTTTGAAACAGATTTCAGAAAAGAAGTATACTCTGACCTCACCGGTGAGCGTGGCACCCTGATGGGCGCAATCCAGGGCATCTTTGCTGCTCAGTATGAAGTGCTCCGCAAGAAAGGCCACACGCCTTCCGAAGCCTTCAACGAAACAGTGGAAGAGCTCACACAATCCCTGATGCCACTGGTAGCGGAAAATGGAATGGACTGGATGTATGCCAACTGTTCTACCACCGCACAGCGCGGTGCGCTCGACTGGTGGAAAAAGTTCCGCGACGCTACATTGCCTGTATTCACTGAACTGTATGAAAGCGTTGCTGCCGGTAAGGAAGCAGGCCGCTCCATCAGCAGCAACAGCCAGGCAGACTATCGTGAGAAGCTGGATGCAGAACTGAAAGAACTCCGTGAAAGTGAAATGTGGCAGGCTGGCAGAACGGTGAGAAGCCTTCGTCCTGAGAACCAGGCAGCTCAACCGGCAAAAGCAACAGCCAATTAAATTATATCGGAGAGCGCCAGTCGCTCGCGTCCCCGCGAGTGACTTATATTTCGTCGCCTCCGGCAACACAGTGTTCGCCGGAGGCGAACAAATAGCGGTC
>NZ_JBQCGW010000099.1:0-8359 GCF_051955275.1 Pseudobacter sp.
TCAGGAGACCTAACTTGGTTTTGATTAACTTAGTTTCAGATTTCATGGTCTGACATTTTTGGGATTGATTGAAAGTGTGGTTACTTAAAATTAATCCCATTTGTCAGATCAAGTCTTAACTTCTACATCTGAAGGCTCTGAGAATCGCGTAAACGAAATTTATCTCCATCAGGAACCCGAATAAAATCGAGTAAAAATTACTTTTGAGACACCCTCCTCATTTCTTTTCCGGTTATTGTATATTATGCCTGTTCTTGTTTTAGCATGATGATCAGAACGGTTGATTGTATCTACCTGTCAACGCCTTATTTTCGATGCTTTTTGCGAAGTTCGGTGCCTCTTCATGGTTGTGTGCATCGGATGCCGCCTGTCTTGCTGCAGCTGCGTCCTTGAGGTCGATGCCATGTTCTTGTATGTACCCTAACATTTCCGGAGTAGCTGTTGCATGGATCTCATTGGTATAAAGACAGGTTTTATCGTCAATCTTCGTAGCTTTCAGCTCCCACAATACCTGAACTTTGGTACGGCCGTTTTTTGTAATGGAATCAGAAACAGACAGCATCCGGCAATAGTCTGCACGATGAACCACTGCAACATAGTGCTGCACCATTAAAGCATCGCCAATTGTCTCCACATTGATCGATACGGGCGTTCCCTCATAAGTACTGCTTATGCCAGCGCCAAGATGCTGGGTGGAGCAGCGCTGGTACTCCGCATCCGGCAGATTCAATAACCAGTCGGCTATATTCACTTTCTCAATAGGGGCATTGATGAGAGCGGTCACAACTGAGTGTGAGAGCGCGTTTTCAGGTGTTTGTTGAATTTCCATGGTGCTTGTAGTTATTTATGAGGTAAATCTAGTTGTGTTTCACCGGGGATGACTTTGCTATTCATTGAACAGGCAAAAACAGTCGATGAACAACAATTAGCTGTCGGTGAAAGAGTGAAAAAAATATGATATATTCAACCGGTACCTTCTCTTAATAAAAAGGTGCATGCTGGTTTTCATTTTATTTTCTCATCCTTTTCCTGAGACCACGCATCGCCTTTCCATTAATATCCCTGAATGCCGATACCCTCATTTCAGGTCTGCTGCCGGGATTATACTTTTTGCCCCAGTCGGACAGTTGAAACAACACCGGCACCAGATCAACAGCCTTTTGTGTGGGGTAGTATAGAAATTTCGATTTATTGACAGGCGACACTTCCTTTACGATAAACCCTTTATCCTGCAACTCTTCCAGTCTGTTCGACAGAATATTCCTGGCAATCTTTTCATCCGACAGCAGGAACTCCCCGAAAGAGGTTTTTTCAAAGAACAGCAGGTCCCTCATCAGCAGCAGGCTCCACTTATCGCCCAGTATGTCCAGTGTACAACTGATAGGACAATCCGATCTCATCACTGTTTTTTTCATTACTAATCCTTTTGGAAAAGCTAAAATACAATATAAGTAGTTGCATATTGCTACTACTTTTGTAAATTTGGTGTCTTACCAAAAAAGCACAGGATGAATACCGCCAGGAAAGTAGCGATCGTAGGATATAACCGCATACCGTTTGCCCGGTTCAACACCGCTTACGCAGATTTTACCAACCAGGACCTGCTGGTGGCTGCGTTAAATGGATTGATCGATAATTACAAGCTGCATGGAGAGCGCCTTGGAGAAGTAGCGGCAGGAGCCGTAGTGAAACACCTGAACGAAAGCAACCTGGTAAGGGAAGCTGTGCTGAAAACCGCACTCTCTCCTGAAACACCGGGAGTGGATATACAGAAAGCCTGCGTAACTGGCATCGAAGCGGTGATCAGTATTGCCAATAAGATAGCAACCGGACAGATAGAATCAGGGATTGCAGGAGGCGTGGACTCTATGAGCAATCTGCCCATCGGCATATCCGACAAATACAGAAAGGTTTTATTGAAAGCCAACAGGGCAAAGTCTTTCATGGAAAAACTGAAATTATTTGCATCTCTGCGTTTTAAAGATATCAAACCCGTCCCTTACCGTGGCCAGGAACCTGAAACCGGGCTTACAATGGGAGAGCATACTGAACTAACAGCAAGTTATTACGGCATTACCAGGCAACAGCAGGATGAACTTGCACTAAAAAGTCATCTGAACCTGGCGAAAGCCTATGATGCGGGTTTTTATGAAGACCTCGTCTCTCCATTTGCCGGCCTTACGCAGGACAATACCTTGCGCAGAGATACCACCCTGGAAAAACTAAGCAAATTAAAACCGGCCTTTACAAAAACAGGTCACACCATGACCGCCGGAAATTCAACCAACTTCACAGATGGAGCCTCCTGTATTTTACTGGCATCAGAAGAGTGGGCTGCAAAGCGTAACCTGCCTGTACTTGCCTATGTCACCTATGCAGAAACCGGCGCCATCGAATACGTACAACATCAGCATAATCTGCTACTGGCTCCGGTAATCGTTGCCCCGCGCATGCTGGAAAAAGCAAACCTGAAATTAGGAGATTTCGATTTTTATGAGATCCATGAAGCTTTTGCCGCGCAGGTATTGGCCACATTGAAGATCTGGGAAGATGACAAACTTTCTCAACAGTTTGGTCTGCCGGGAGCCTTGGGAAAGATAGACCCGAACAAACTGAATGTTATGGGCAGCAGCCTGGCAACAGGACATCCATTCGCCGCCACCGGAGGAAAAGTGGTAGCTACAATGGCAAAGCTGTTACATGCAAAAGGCAGTGGCCGCGGATTCATCTCCGTATGTGCGGCAAGAGGACAGGGCTCCACCATGATCCTGGAAAAGTAAAAGATAGATCCTGGGTGAGCAAAAGAAAAGCCACTGCAGGAGTGGCTTCTATGATAATCTGATGGTACTTATGCATCCGGAATCTCTGGCTCCACCAGCTTCGCTAATTTCTCCAGCGATTCTTGCCATCCCAGATAACAGAACTCAGCAGGGATCTGCGGAGGAATTCCTTCCTGATTGATCTTTACCTCCGTGCCTGCCAGGTTTTTCTTTAAGATAACCGTAGTGGTCATTTCTCCGGGCAGACCTGGATCATCAAACTTACTGGTATACTTCACCAATTCACCGGGCTTCAACTCTACATAGGTTCCACCGAATGAGTGGCCATTTCCTGTTGAGAAATTAGTGAATGACATTTTATACGTGCCGCCCTGTACTGCATTCATCTCATGAACAGTGGCAACAAATCCATAAGGAGGAAGCCATGCCGCATAGGCATTGGCATCGGTGAATGCGCGGAATAATTTCTCCGGGGAGGTTTTGAGCACCCTGTGAAGGGAAACTGAATTACTGGACATAAGGTTCTGTTTTAGTTCCTACTCATTTGGCCTTTCGGTTCCGCCCGTTTTTTCAGTGGTAGCTGCTCCACTTGTTGGCTGATGGCATCAACACAACAAAGGTGAGGCTTAGTTACCAAACAATTAGTGGCTATATCCGGCAAACAGCGGGCATTTTGCGGCGGCCCTTTCCTTTAAAATCCCCTTTTGAGGGGATAGAAGGGAAGGGGATATGTTCAATATTTGTTTTGAAAACAAGACAGCATTTCAAAACAAGACAAATACTCAATAATCAGGTATGAAAAAGATACATTTTATCCTCCTGCTGGCTACCTGCATAACCAGCGCCACACAGGCCCAGATTGAAAGGCCCACCGTAATCAGGAAAAAAGTAACCACCAATCCTGTTACACAAGCACCCCCACCAGCTCCGGCTCCCGCACCGGCACCCGCGAGAACTGCGCCTCCGCCTGCTACCAAACCCGCACCTGTTTTCAGTTTAACAGGTGTTGTAGTAAAGATCAGAACTGGCGCAGATAACAAGGAAAGTCCTTCAGAGGTGATCCTGAACTTGTACAATACCGCTACCGGCAAGATCTGTTTTCAGCACGCAAGCCCTATCAATACCTTATTCGACGCCGGCTCAGAACTGGAATTCAGACTGGTGAAATTTTCCAAACCCTGGGTGCCGGCACAGGAGATCACTAACAGCCTGCAATTATCTTCACTGCAAACCAGCGGCATACGCTTCGATATCGGCTATTCGCCCAATTTCTTTATGGATGCCTGGTCGGTGCGCGGTGTTACAATCACCCTTGAATTTAAAGATCAGTACGGAAGCGCACACCCTACATTAGGCAACAAAGTAATTCATTTCAACAATGCCATTGGCATGATGGACCAGAGCAAACAGAGTCTGAAATGCTATATAGATGGCAATTTGAATGCACTGAACGCAACCATCAACTGATGAAAACGGGGGGGGAAACAACCCGGCGGGATTTTATTGTGCCTGCAGTTACCAACTAATGATGTTTTCTATATAGTACAATATAATAAGCCATCAGCATAAGCAACAGGATGCCAGCTCCGCTCAGCCTGAACATATTGCTGCAGTCGCCGAAAAAGATCTCTTCAGTACATTTTACCAGGATATAAGAAATGATGGTGGAAATGAAAATCTTTTTGGTCAGGTTCATGGATTCCGTCGACTTCTCTTCATCGATATCTTTTTTATTGCCGCCTAACAGGTAGATACTGGTATTGCTCCTGTAATAATTGAAAAAGCCAAAGATGATGAATACAGGTAAGAGGTAGAGAAAAATATGTTCTGC
Source organism: Pseudobacter sp. (assembly GCF_051955275.1). Lineage (NCBI taxonomy): Bacteria > Pseudomonadati > Bacteroidota > Chitinophagia > Chitinophagales > Chitinophagaceae > Pseudobacter > Pseudobacter sp. The sequence continues at coordinate 4,612 of NZ_JBQCGW010000099.1, forward strand.
AGGTTTAAAGATATCCATGCCTTCCGATTTTTCCTTCACCAGTTTTATGAAATCCAGTGTAATGCTCCAGGCGCCAAAGCCTATGGCAAAAGCTATTAATAGATAGAACAATCCGAGAATGATAGCATGAATGACCCACTTGATGGCGTCATTGATGTTCATGATTATTTTATTGCATCCATCCAGTAATCCGTTCTCAAAAAGTGTATGTTTTACTTTATCGTTGCTGGTTTTATTTTCTTCCTGCCGCAATTGAGGATACAGATCAGAAATGATATCGGTAACCCTGTGATAATATAAAGGGGAGCGTATCTTACTTATAAAGAAAGTTTTTTCGTCGGTGACCTGGGTAGGCTTACTGCTTACTATAATTGAATGGTAATCTCCATCCCTGTATTTCTTTTCAGAGAGAAAGTTATAGAACCTTAGCCCGAGGTCATCCTGTTCACCATTCATCAGGCAGATATCGATAATGAAGAGGTCGATATCGTTGTATTTTGTTATGATTTCATCAAACTTTACCATCTGCAGCTTCTTCTCAACAAAATAATGGTAAGCCTGGATCTTTTGATCCCCGGGTTCAATTTCAGGATGGACTTCCACTTTGTTCCCGAATTTTTTTTCGATGCTGTTGGCCATTGCTACAAATTCACGGGGTACGTCTTCAAGGATGAGAATTTTTATTGGCATCTTTTTTCAGATTTAGGTCAACAATAGTGGTATATCTTTTTCCCTGGGCGCTGGCGTAGGAAATCATGTTATTGTATTTCAGGCTTTCCATGATCCATTTGCACATTTCCAAACCGCCAAAATGTTTCTTGTCACTGGATTTCTGTTCAGACTCTCTTATGTCATTTTCAAAGACCAACTGATTCTTCTCTTTGTCGTACGTCACCTGTAAGAACTGTTCTTCTTTTAACTGCGATGAATATTTTTTCATATTTATGATCAACTCCGGGATAACAACATCCGGGATACTCGAATGCATTCTTGCTTCATCACTTGAATTGAAGCCGATGAATTTGATCGCTTCAACCGGTATTTCATATTTACCCAGATCCCCGCATTCGAAAATATAACCCATTGTTTCCAACAGATCCTGCCATTTATAGCTTTGCATGTCACTCGGTACGGGGGTATTGAAGTTTATCTGACTTACCATCGCCTTTTTAACTATATCGAATAATTTGCTCTTTTTCTTCATTTCCGGTTCTTCGGGATTCTTGATAAGGCCTGTAAAGAAATCCGACTGGGCTTCGATATACCTGTTGAGACCATGTTGTAGCTTGCGTTGGTAAATTGCCTGTTTCCTGTTTTCCAATACTTCCATGAATGCATCATTGTCGAATTGCTTCTGCAGGTATTCCAGCAGTTCCTCTTTTATCAAAAGCAACAATCTTATCTTTTCTATATTCATGAAGGAGATGAAATTGTCATAGTTGGTTTCCGATGTGTTGGTAATCACAAGGACTGCCTGTCCTTTCAGCTTATGGCTTTTCTCCTTTTTGTGCGGTGGTACAAAATCGGATAACCGGAATATCAGTGTCATATTAGATTCACTGAGCATTCTGAGTCCCATATCTGTTTCTTCATTCCAGAAGTCATTCCGGAACAGCTCTTCAGAACTCAGCGCGTTTTTTTTCAGTTCCACTTCAGTTCTGTTGAAATATTCACTGCCCAGGCCACTGCCTGAATGTTGGGGGGAAGTTTCAGGCGCTTTATAAAAGTTGTCCTGGAATGAATGAATACTTCCATCAGGAAACTTACCCGTAAACATTAAGGTTTGCGGATTAATCCCGTCCACAGTTTCCGCCAAACCATACAATGCATTATAGATAAGACCGTTTTCGCTCATTTTGATAGCAAAATTTTCAAATTCTGCATCCTTGCTTGTTGTTGAGATCACAGGGTAGAGATTGTATGAATCGCCCTGCGGCTCCCGGTACTCAATAAAGAAGGCATACATAAGTTTGCCTGCCTCTATGCCCGGTTGTAAAATATTCAGTACGGCATCCAGGATGGCCCGTACTTCCGCATTCAGCTTGCTTTTGCTGGATTCATTGTTGCCAGCTTTTCCCGTTTTGCTTTCTCCGGCATGCAGCAGAATGTTCATTACATTCAGCATATGACAAACAGATTTTTCAATGTTCTCCAGTGCTTTCGGGTCATCTTTACTGGCAGAATTCCTGATCAGCCTCCTTGCATTGGTGATGATATTGTCGTTCTTAGGGTGTTTAAAGTAATGGCTATATAACTTGTCGATCACTGGCTTCTCTCCATATATTTCTTCATCCTCTTTAATCCCTTTTCTGTTCCTCATTTGTCTTTTATGCAGCTCTTTGAGCTCATTGATCAGGTAGATATTCTCGGCTTTCAGAATGCGGATAAACAGGTAATAAGGGGAATTCCATAATTGCTTCAGTACCCGCGGATCATTTTCTTCCTTTCCTATTTTGATGGAATTTTCCGGTAGCAACTCTTTGGAATTTATCAGGTTTTCCAGCCTGATTGAGCGCCCCGGATTACGGAACAACAATAGTTTATAGCAATAAAGAAGAAAATAATTGTAGGTGACCAGGTGCCTGTATTTGTATTCAAGGTTCGATCTCTGAGTTTCCTTTGTCTCCTGATCTGCATTCGCAAGCTTGTCATATTCCGATTTATACCTTCTCGTATATTTTTCGGTCTTCATTTCCCAGTAGTCATTTTTTATCCCGGCGAGAAACTGGCTGGAAATTATATAGTTTGAATTGAGCTCTACCGACCTTTTAATGAGGGATTTCAATTGAATGAACTCATTGGCGTCCATCTTATGATGGCTGTCATTTTTGTCGGTTCTGTCCAGTTCCTTCAATTGACCGTTCACATAATTGAAAACAGTTTTGTATATTTTTTCATAATCTGTAAAAGGAGGCTTGGATAAAACACTGGTGATCACATTCCTCACCACCTCTTTTTCAAATTCAGGCTTTCGCAACTTCAATTTGTTGCTGAGTATTTCCTGCTTCCCGTCGATTATAATTTCATTCAGTGGACGTTTTACTTTTTCAAGCAAACTGTCTATAAGATCTGCGGGATTTTCTGTATAGTTAAAGTTGGAGAGTTCCGAGTTGATCACATGGGTAAGGAAGAGCTTTACCTGGTGCACTTTCTCGCGATAGAAGAAATGAGTGTAAAAATCATAGGCGTCGCTATCGCCTTTTTTAAGAGGTATATATTGCCGCGTGTTTTCATCTTTGCTGATAAATTCAAGTTCGGCAAATGTTTTTGGTTTGGTCTTTTGAATGTCATGCCCAACCATCACTTTCAGTGCATCCAGGTGGCATTCACTCACCAGTCTTTTCAGCATTTCATGCCTTTCTTTCAAGGGGTCGGCCAGGTGTGCTGATGCGATTACGGGGATATTGAGGCGAAAGAAATAAATCAGACCTTCCTCTTTATCTGTTTCATGTGGTAGTTTCTGAAAGATCTCGCTCCTGGAGAAATCGCTGGTCCTGTCTATCAATGTGAGCAGGAGATTAAATCCTGTTTTATTATGCTGGTTGGTTTTCAGGTGTTTTATGTAATTGCTGATCAGCTTAAATGTCCGGCCTCCCGATAATACGTCTTCAAAATATATGATAGCGGCGTTTTCCTTAAAAATGTTACTGTATATGGATATAAAATTGTCTACAAACTAATGGTAGGGCTGATATATGAGGATCGTTACCTTTTTGTTATACAGTACCGGTTCTTTGACGATGTCATC
>NZ_JBQCGW010000100.1:0-37852 GCF_051955275.1 Pseudobacter sp.
ACCTTTTATTGTAAACATCCCTGCCCGCAATAATATTCAGGAACAGGAGATCCGGGTTTTAGGCACGCATTTCAATGTAAGCGCCTACAGTGATGAACAGGCCGCTGTAACAACGCTGGTGGAAGGAAGTGTAAAAGTAATACTTGAAAAATCGCATGAAGAAAAACTGCTCAGACCAGGCCAGCAGGCAGTTGTAAAAGAATCCATATCGGTTAGTCAGGCCAATGTGGATGCGGCCTTAGCCTGGACCAATGACCTGTTCTATTTCACCGACCTGCCGCTGAAAGACATGATGCGCCAGCTGTCAAGATGGTACGATGTTGAAATCGTTTATGAGGGTGAATTGCCCCAGATCGGTTTCTGGGCGCAGATATCGAAGAAAAGGTCATTAGCGGAAGTGCTGGCGTCGATTGAAACAACCAACAGCATTCATTTCAGGATCGAGGGAAAAAAATTAACTGTCACCAAATAGACTTCACTATTACTGATTTTCTTATCCCGCAATGAAAAGAAAACGGGAGCCGCCTGGCTCCCGTTTTTATGTAAAAGCCCTTTCTTTACTACATTCATTTTCCTTTGATCATGTCCAGTATCCCCTCATTCATCACTATCATCATCCCATGCCGGTCACTGGTGATCCCCTGCTTCAGCAGGTATGGATATTTCGGAACATTCCCCACCATCACCGTAGGCATATACGCAAACTGCAGATTGGGATAAGAAGCCAGGGCCTCGCCCACTTCTATGATATGCGTGGAGATCACAAAAACACAATTATGGTATTTTGAAAAAGAAGCCGTTACAGAAAGTGTGGCATCATAAGCATCTTTCACATTCGTTCCTTTGAACAGCTCATCAAAAATCACCACCATATTCCTGCCCCTGCTTACTTCTTCTGCCGCCTTTTTAACCCGTAGTACTTCTGCATAAAAATGGCTATACCCCATATTGAGATTATCAGAAACATTGATACTGGAGTACAATCCGTCCCTGACGGAAAACTCCATGCCGCGGGCAGCCACGGGAAAACCCATATGAGCGAGATACACTGCTATGCCAAGGGATTTCATATAAGTGGATTTGCCAGCCATATTGGCCCCGGTCAGAAAAAGCACATTGCTCTCCGAATATAAATGCACAGGATTGGCAACAGCCTTATCAAGTCCCGGATGCCATAACGCTTCAGCCTGCAACACGGATTCAGCCGCAGGCAGGGCCGTGGCATAATCCAGCTTTCGTTCACGCGCCACAGCACTAACGGCAATGTATACGTCAATTTCATAAATGGCATTGAGCAACAGATCCATTTCATGCCGTAGCGTGTGCCTGAGCAAATAATCGTAACCGATCAACTGCATGACAGTAACCGATTTCCCACCCTGCTGCATCACACGGCTCAACCTGGTATCAGTAAGCACCTTGCGTACAGTTTCCAGTTGCTGTTTCCAGGGATTGTTATTTCCATCTATCGATGCGATCAGCGCAGACAGCTGTTTGAGCATGTCAATAGCAGCCTCCAGACCAGCAATCAGGGTGGCATAGCGTTCATCTCGCAGGAATACAGCCATCATCTTTTTCCGGATTACCGAGAAGCCTGATTGTAGCAGGTTAGGTGAAACACCACCGCTCAGATATTCCTCCGCCAGTCTGAAAGCAGCCGGCAGGAACGGGAACGAAAGCTCTTTTTCCTGGAAATACCTGAACAGGCTGCTTCTACTGTTGATAGACTCCGGATTGGTAAAAGGCTGCTGGAACATGGCATCAAGCAGCCTTTCTCCTCCGGGCGTTCTCACTTTACTGAACAATCCATAAATGGAATTTGGCTTATACTTTCCCAACAGGTTCAGGTCATCTGTAGTTTGTTTGTCTGCTATAAAACTCATGCGCAGTTCAGGATTTAAGGGCGGTTAAAGAATGAATCGTCTTCCTTCCTGGCAGCTTCATCAGACCATCTTCCAGTATCTCCAGGATTTTTTCATTATTGATGATCACCATGCCATGGCGGTCATTGGTAATTCCTTGCTCCAGGGTGTACGTGTATACAGGATGTGTACCGTTCATTCTTGTAGGCAGATAGAGATAAGCGATATTATCGCATCGCTTTTTCAATATATCACCCGCTTCAATGATATGCGTGGAGATCACAAAAATGCTATCCTTCTTTTCTGCGAAGGCTGCAGTAACGGCGATGGTGGCTTCGTAAGCATCTTTCACATTGGTACCACGGAAAAGCTCATCGAATACCACATAAATCTTTTTACCCTGCGCTAATTCATGTGCCACTTTCTTGAGCCGAAGCACTTCTGCATAGAAATGGCTTGCACCCATTCCCAGGTTATCAGGGAGATTGATGGTTGTATAGATACCATCCAGCACATGAAAGCGCATGCTCCTAGCAGCCACCGGGAATCCCATATGCGCCAGGAACAGCGCTATGCTCAGGGATTTCATGAATGTAGATTTCCCGGCCATATTGGCCCCGGTCAAAAAAATCACATTATTCTCGCTGGCAATATGAATATTATTGGGTACAGCATTTTTAATGGCCGGATGGTATACTCCCTCCAGTTCCACTTCACTGCTACCAGCGGGCAATGCTACCGGAAACGAATACCCGCGTTGATGCGCCACGCGGGCAACAGCAATATATACATCCAGCAAGTAGACATATCGTAGTAGTTTCTGGATCTCATCCCGGAATTTAAAACGGAAAACCACATCATATTCCGCCATCAATGCCTGCGTAAGCTTCAATTTCCCTTCCTGTTCCCAAACCTGTTTCAGGGCAGGCAGATCAAGCAGCATCTGTATCGCTTCTTTTTCTGAACGGTACAATTCTGCACCTGCCAGCTGTGGCGAAGCAATGAAGCCTGCCAGTTCTTTCAGCATGGCAGCCGTGGAAGTAATGCCTTTGTGAATAGCGGCTGATTCCGCATCGGCAGCGATCATATTTCCCAACTTCCGGGTGATCGATTGTTCCTGGCCGGATAGCCTGGTACGTTCATCGGTATTACTGAGATAGGGATCGATCGCTTCAAAATGTCCGCTCTTCAATGGAAACGTTATCTGCTGTTCTGAAAAATAGTGGATAATACCACTTCGCTTATTGATGGCCGCTGCATCAGAAAGCGGATGGCTGAACATATCTTCCAAAACCATTGCACCACCACGGGTGGCGCAACGGTTGAACAACTGGAAAATGGAATCATCTCCATACTTATCAAAGATCTTCAGATCTTCCAGTGTTTGTTTATCTGTACTGAATGCCATGATTATTTCCTTTTACGTCTGATCAGCAATACTGCGCCTGCCACCAGTATTATCGCCGGGAATATCCAGAGATAGAGGATACGCAGGAACTTCAACTTATCGATACTTGTATTCACTTTTTTGTCCTTAGGCTCAGGCCTGCTTGCATCAATCGGGAATTCACCGCCACTCATCCAACGGAAGAGTGTTGTACTGAATACAAAATTCGCCGTTTCCATGCGGCGCATTTCCTGGTTGCTGAGGAAGTCAGCATCGCCGGACACAACAATGCGCTGTTCTTTTCCATTCACTTTTCTTGTGAGGCCTGCCACCATGGTAAAAGGTCCTTTCACATCGCCCGCTGCTGGCTCAAAGACCATTGTACCAAGGCTGTCGCGGCGCGTGTTCTTTTCCTCCACTTCCGGTGAGCCACCTACCGCATAAAAAACAAGACCGCCACTGTTCTCGGGGTCCTCTTCCTTTTCATCAAGTGTTACCCTGGCATTGATGAATGTTTCAAAGTCGTAAGGTCTTGTGCGATTCCAGGTCTTTTTCGGATTTGTCTTTACCAGTGGGACCACTGTGAACGGACTATCCCCTGTAAAGCTCAGGCTGACAGCACCAGGCATAGTGAGTTTGAGGCTGTCCGCCATGATAATTTCAAGCAGTTTGTAATAGCTCTCAGCCTCCTTTTGTACTAAGGCCGAAACAAAATTCGGCGCATCATTCTTGCTGGACTGAATGACGGCCCCTTCATTCAGCTGAACACCAATTTCACGCAGCAAAGGGTTGAGTACAGATTGTTTACCTGGTTCTCCGGCGATCATCAGGTTACCCCCTTTGTTAATGTATTCTTTCAACCTGGCAAGGGCGGCGGGTGACAGCGCTATCTTCGGATCGGCCAGAACAACAGAAGAAATATCTTTTGGAATATCCTGTGTTTCCAGTGAAACACTTACCACATCAAACCCCTGGTTCACCAGTGAATACCGGAAGGTAGGTGTATTGGTGAGGGTCTTATATTCACGGTCACCAGTCTTATCTATTTCCCGTTCAAGGTTGCCTGTGATGAACGCAATCTTTGGGAGGCTGGCCCGCTGCAGACGAAGCAATGCCGCCGCCACTTCAGTTTCTGAAGGCCAGATCATCTGATCATCAAATACCCGCAGGAAGGTGGTCCTGTCTTTCCATTTGAGCTTCATTACAAAACGGTTATTCTCTCCCAGGAGATTTGCCTGTTTACGGATCTCATCCGGGGTAAGCAGCTCTTTCAGTTCCATTTCATAGCTTTTAGCAAACTGATCTGCCACATCTTTGAGACTTTTACCGGGATACCGCTTCATCAATGGACCGGGTATACTGTCGTAATACCGTACCATCTTCAAACTGATATCGGGTTTGAAGCGCAGGTAAGATTCCCAGCGCGACTGATTGGCGTTATAGGAATTGGCATCCCCCAGGAAAAAGAAATTATCAAGCAGATTGGCGTAAGCCGTTACTTCCAGAGGTTCATCACCAAGATCTTTTACAATTTTCTGTACACGGGGAGTAAGGGTGCGCGATTTATCGAGGGTAGTATCCCAATATCCTACAAAGCCAGGAATGGAAGAGATATAACCGATGAACAAAGCCGATGATACTATCGCCAGGTAACGCATGGCTTTGATGGAAGCAGGCTTTGATTCCATGCCGGCCTTGATCTTGAAAATGCTAATGCCAAGGAAGATATATACTATGATAAAGAAGTAGAGCACATCCTTGGTGGTGATCAGGCCTGCCAGCATATTTTGCGTACGGCCATTGATGGACAGATAATAAGTAAGCTCCCGCACGAAATCTATACTCTGCCATAATCTTCCGATATAACTGAGTATACCGATCATTACAAAGGTACTGATGGCAGCCACCACCTGGTAACTGGTAAGAGAGCTCATAAAGAGCCCGATGGCTGAATACGCCAGCAACAACAGGTAAAAACCAACCATGGCGGACATCAGCATACCTGTTTCCGGATGCTGGATATGCGAATTACCTGCCATCAGAAAAATTCCGAGAATGGCCACGAGTACCAGACTGTACACCATCATCGCGATATATTTTCCAAATACGATCTCGTATACCTTTAACGGTGAAGAGTACAATAATTTGATCGTACCACTGCTCAGTTCCCTGCTGATCAGGCTCATGGTGAGTAATGGCATGTAGAGATAAAGGTTCTGCATGATGGTGCTGAAAAGACCAGTCTGGCCAAGAAAGATCCAGTTTGTAATACTGGTAAAAAACTCTTTCTTGCTTCCTGACATTTCGATGTTCCGGACCACCATATCCAATTGACCGAGGTAAACGAAACCACATTGGATAAGGAATACGATCATCAGGAACCAGGCGATGGGCGAATAAAACAAAGTACGCAACTCTGTTTTTGCTATTTTAAGAATCACTTTCATGGTTGATAAATTATAGGGCTGTGCTACTTAGTTTTTTTGAGAGGATAGTTGTTTAAAGATCTCATCGAGGGCCGTTTTATCGAGACTGATCTCCCGCAGCCTCCACCCATGTTGAACACTGGCTGTCACCAGTCTTTCAGTGATCTCCTGGTCTCCGCTGAAATACACACGCACCTGGCGTTCGGTGAGATAGTCAAGTTTGGTGACACCAGGCACCTGCATCAGTTCGGCAGCAGACGGTGGGTTCTCAAAATGAATGAGCACGCTATGCGGTTCCACATAATTGTTGAAGGCATCCATGGTATCAGAGAATACAATACGACCACTTTCAATCATCTTGATTTCTTTGCACAGCAACTGTATTTCAGACAGGATATGTGAGGAGAAGATAACTGCGCGGTCCCTGGCAATTTCTTTGATCAGCGCGCGCACTTCTATGATCTGGTTGGGATCGAGACCATTGGTGGGTTCGTCAAGTACTACCAGCTTAGGTTTGTGAACGATGGCCTGTGCGATGCCTACACGCTGCCGGTAACCTCCGGAAAGGTTGCGCAGCAGTCTGTGACCGAAATGATCAATGCCACAACGTTCTTTGGCTTCCTTCACTGCCGCATCCACTTTTGCATCTGGCATCCTGCGAAGGCCGGCGCAATAATATAGATATTCATCAACGGTCAGATCCATGTACAGGGGAGGATTCTGCGGCAGGAAGCCGATCTCCTGTTTGGCACGCTCAGGATGCTGGCGCATATTGATACCATTGATGAATACATTTCCTTCGGTTTGATTGAGCGCACCACAAAGAATATTCATAGTGGTTGATTTTCCGGCGCCATTGGAGCCGAGCAATCCCACTATACCACTGCGGCCGATTTCCAGGTTGATGTCGCGGATCGCCCAGGTGTTGGTGTAGCGGTGCGACAGTTTTTCTATTTTGACAATAGGGTCCTGCATTGCTTTTTTTTATTGATTTGATAAATATTTAGAAATTGAAAAACTGAATGTTTTATGGCAAAGCGATGCCAGGCCAGGGGTTAAGCCCGGCTTCACTTTGAACATGAGAACCATCATTGAAAAGCAGCTATATTATTCAGAGCCCCTTGATATCCGCATCATAGATCTTATTGAATCCATTGTATGTTGTATACGAGATCACATCACCGGTAGGCTCATCCAGTTTGAGGCTGTAGATAGTGCCCTGGTTGTTTTTGTATACTCCCACCAGCATGATCTTATTATAATTGTAGTAGTCCACAGCCAACGGCCCATCCAGGTTTTTATTCGGTTTCAATATTTTCATCATAGTGATCTCGCCGTCAAATACAATAGAACCGCCATTCTGCAATCTCAGCTCATTTGATCTACCCACAAGTGATTCTCCGTTATTGGCAGTATACCTGTACACTTTTGAACCGGTAGCATAATAACACATCGCTACCTGGTTATCGCCGAAGGCATGGAACTTTGCATCATTGAAATTGGGGAGCACCTGCAAATCATACCTGGCATATGACATATCGGCGTCGATAGCGGCCGTCCAGTCTATCTCAGCCAGGTATTTACTACCGTCATCCTGCTTCATTACGGCCATATAATGACCTTCCCTGCCTCCTCTGTCAACATATATCAGGTCTGCATTCATAGCTGCCAGGTTGAAGTCCCTGGAAGTAACTATCTGGCTGACGCCGCTCATGACCTTATCAGCATAATAGTAGAAATTGCCGATATTGGTGCATTCAACAAAACCACGTGTATCCTTTTCAAAGCAGAAGCCCTGCACACGGGCATTTACTCCCACCTCATAAAAAGGAGATGCCACATTGTAACCTTCCGCAGCAGGCAGAGGTTTAGGAAACACTTCATACATGCTATTGACACGGCCAAACAACTGACCGCCGTCCACCGCATACACTGCCTGCCCCTGGGGTATAATGAATTGAGGTTGTCCCTGGTTCACACCTGGCATGAACATACTGTTCCAGTCACCTATGTTTGAAAAATCGGCATAATTGATCCAGGCAGCACCTTCATCTGTAAGCGCTACTACCCTGGCCCCGTTGATATCGTACATGTAGGATGTAACTGTTTGTACAACGGTGCCGCCTTTTCCCGGTATCTTCTGATTATTATTGGCTGCTGAATAGAGATCAGGTATTACGGAAGTTTCCATCACACCTTCAGTGACCCGGAAATCAGCTGCCTGCAACAATCCTATATCACTTTGTGTATCGTCTCCATGAAGCACCATCAGTCCGGTATACTGTGAAGTAATTCTGAGCATTACGATGGGTGAATAAAATTCCCGGTCGCTTGATTTCTGCCTGGCATGCAGCCGGATGCTGTATGTGCCGGTTGACGGGATCAGCGGGCTTAGTGAAAACACATGATCCAGCTTCTTCCCTTCCGCGAATTTGTCGAAACGCTTATAATCTGTAGGTGACTGAAACTCTATATCCCATTGCCACTCGATATCTGATTCCGGTATAGCTGTTTCAACATTCGGTTCGATGATCAATTGCTTGCCTGCTCCCACTTCATAACTGGGAAAAGGGAGTGTTATTTCCATTGCATCCAGTTCTGAATATTTATAGTTGCCTTTGTCTTTGAAGCATCCGGCCAAAAGCAGCACTGTAAAAAGATAGTATATGGTCCTCATAATGATTTTTCTCTTTAACATGTTTGAGTTTGGAGTTACTTTCCTTCCGCGAATCTGAACGGCAGGCCATGCTCTTCACAATATTTGTTCAGTTTCCAGAGATTGTACAAGGCATCTACATGCATCCAGTTATATGTGTTATAATATGGATCAGCCCCTCTTCCCCGGATATCGTCATCATTTCCGAACACGGCAAACACCACTTCATGTTTGGCTTCAGAGTAGGTGCCACAGGTATAATCATACCACCAGGATGGCTGTATGTATTTATTGGAAATGATGAATGTGCAGTTCAGGTTGGCGGAGAGTCCTGTTTCAAATTCACCTGAAGTCCGAAGCACAAAGGTGACGGTATCTGCATCAACAGCAAGATTGGGGGTTTTATTGATTGTCACTTTGAAATGCCCCCTCAAGGAATCTGCCGGAACAACAGCATTTCTGATCGAATATGATGTTGCGGGGTTTCTCTTATCCTTCAGTACTTCCACAGTGAATGTACGGTCATGATCAGCTGTTTGTCCTGCCATTTGCACAGCCACTTCTACATTAAGCTCACTCACCTCTGGCGGCATTTTTTTGAAAGAGGCGAATACCAATGTATCCATGTTGGCAAACCATAATTTATTTGAAGTATTCCACACTTCGAGCGATTCCTTGCTGCAGGCGGCAAAACAAGGGATCAATGTGATGATCAGTATATACTTGATATATTTCATGATATCATTTCTTAGATTTAGTAATTACCTGTTCCCATCTTCTTCATCTGGCCGGTCCAGTACGTAAGCATCCTTCCGGAAGCCGGAATAGGTATTGAAAATGGATTGGTTGAGGGCAGATGCCAGGTCCAGGTCGAGCCTTTTCTGGTAAAACCACAGCCTTCCTTCTCCGATGAATTCTTTCTGGTATTCCTTCCGGATCTCCACATCAAGCTCCGCACGTGTAATGGATGGGCTGAGCGGCATATTGGCAAGGCCGCGTTTTGACCGCACCGAGTCTACATACAACCTGGCCATGGAAGGATCAGTCTCGCACTCTGCAGCGATATAGTAGATCTCTGCCGTGCGTATCAATGGTACACGCTCCTGGAAAAAACTGTAGACGGGCCGGGCGCCAAGCACCTGGTGGAATTTGTTGCTTACTGTAATACCACCTGCGTAGGATGTAGACAGGTTATTCCTGCGTATATCAGTGCTTCCCTCGAAAACAGTTCCGCTTGCGCTGTATGCATGAGGGCTCAGGGCGAATGAATAGAGGTTTTGTGTGCCCTGGTAAATGAATCCTTCCTGGTACTCATTGATCAGTTTGATGTTCATGGCAAAGATGGTTTCAGTTGCATAGGTTCTGTCCTGCTCGTCAGTACCGGTAGATGGTGGCACAACCCTGGTGCTTTTTACCCAGGGAAATCTTCTTGCCTGATCCGTCATGATCTCTTTGGCGTTTGCCAGCGCATTCATTTTATCGCCTTTCCATAGGTAAGCCCGCGCCAGGGTACCGATGGCCGCATAGTAATTAAAATTGAAGCGGCGGTTATGCCAGGATTCTATTCCATAATAGTTGTAAGAGGAGCCTGGAATTGGAGAAAGCACTTCAGGAGGCGTAGTGCCCAGGTGAACAGGATCGTTTACCAGCAAGCCTTTGGCAGTTTCAAGGTCGCGGATGATGAGCGCCATGGTACTGTCTACTGTTAAGAGAGGCGGAACCAGTTTAGTGAGCTTGTCCTGGTAAGGGATTGCCCTTGTCTGGGCACCACCGGAAGCATAGGAAGGGCCGTACAGGCTGAGCAATTCAAAATGGAGAAATGCCCGCAGCCCGATCGCTTCTCCTTTGAAGATATTGTAATTGTCGCCGTTGAAGATTGCTTTGTTACCATCGATGGTTTCCAGCAGGGAATTCAGGTTAGCGATCTGTTTATAAATATTGGTCCAGATAGGATTAAAATATGATGTCAACCCCTCCCAATAATTCGGATTGTTCTTTTTGTATGCATACTTTGCAATGGAACTATAATTACCGGACATATTCGATCCGTATGTTCCTGCGATACATTCCACCATTCCCCAGGTAGTTTCACGTCCGTACAATTCGGGTTTGGTGAGATTGGCGTAAACACCGGTCAGCGCCTCCCTGTAGCCACGCTCCGTAGAGAACAAATCGGACCGGTCGAGTTCGGAAGTCGGTTTTACATCCAGCCACTTCTTGCATGATATGGAGGTAAGGGCCAGGAACGCTATGAGTATGTATTTAGAAGATTTCATTGTGCTGTACAATTTGAATTTGACTAAAAAGCAGCCTGTACCTGGATTGAAAAGTTGCGCGCAAAAGGATATTCCCTGCCCCGTTCAATCTGAACGCTTGAAAGGCGCACCAGCTCATTCATATAGAAAGCCAGTCTGAGATTTTCCATTCCCGTTTTTTTCAACCATTGCTGCCCGGTAAAATCATAGGCAATATTGAGGGATGACACATACAGCTCATTGTCTTTCTGCACAAAACGGGATGTTGGCCTTGTATTGATATCAGTGGTCCCTCCGGTAAGTGTAAGCACCCTGTACTGGGCAATATCACCAGTCTTACGCCATGATTCCAGGATTCGCTTATCCAGATTATCCATGCCCGATACGTTCTCAATCCTTTCTATGAGCGTGGAGTTGTAGAGCTGACCGCCATACCGGTAAGTACAGGCAACGGAAAGCGAGAATCCTTTATAACCTGCATTCAGTCCCAACGTTCCGTTAAGTGCAGGATTTTTGTCCCCGATGATCGTCTGGTCGGCAGTACTCCATTGATAGGTACTGTTACCGGATCTGTCTCTGAACATTTCCTCACCGGTGAGCGGATCTATGCCCAGCGATCGAACTCCCCAGATAGCATCCATGGACTGTCCTTCTATCAGGTATACCGCCGGATTGCGGTAGGCGTTCCTGTCGAATCCATTGCTGCCCGGCTGCAGGTTCTTATCTGCATCCTGTTTTTGATTCCAGGTGGTGAAAATATCATACACTTTACTGAGCTTGTTCTCGAAATGTGCACCGGTAAAGTTTACAGTCACCCATGCCTTTTTCTGATCATTACGCCATGGAGTGAGCGCCAGTGAGAATTCATAACCTGTATTCCGGATCTCGCCCACATTTTCCTTATAGGTGGAAAAACCCATTGATGGCGGTATGGTCATATCCACGAGCAGATCAGTTGTAACGCCTCTTGAATAATCGAGCCGCAATGTAAGAAAGCGTTTCACTGCCAGGTCGAAGCCGGCATTGAAGTCCATCTTCTTCTGCCATTTGAGCGAAGAATTGGGCAGCCCGATCAGTTCCGCACCCAGTCCGTTATTGTAAACGATGGTCCCGAAATTGTAGCGCGACCTTCCCTGGAAGGGGTTGAAATTCTGCGCTCCGGTATATCCATAGGAAGTGCGGAGCCTCATCTGGTTGATCCAGCTGTTATTGCTCATGAACCGCTCTTTATGCAGGTTCCAGCCCGCACCTACCGACCAGAAAGCGCCCCAGCGGTTCTCCGATCCGAACATGGAGGAGCCACTTGAACGGATGCTGGCATCAAACAGGAAACGGTCCTCAAAAGAATAGCCCAGGATCCCTACAAAACCGATCTCACGCACACGGCTGTCTGAACCTTCAGGCTTTGAATTCTGCGCATATTTTGTAGCAAATGAAATATTGTCCACTTCATCATTTCCAAATCCTTCTGCAATAACTGTGGTCAGTACATCCCTCCGGGTATTGAGGTTCCAGGTGGCATTGGCAAGGATCTGGTGACCACCGATCATTTTATTATAGTTGATCCCGATATTTGAAATGATGCTCTGGTTGTAGCCATCATCTTTTGTATAGGACCCTTTGCGATCAGACATTCCATTGTTATCGTAATTGATGAAGTTGGTATGACTGGGAGGAAGGAAATTATCTGCACTATTTTCACTACGGGAATAGGAAACGCTGCCAGTTGCACGCACGGTTGAACTGATCCTCCAGTCAATATAGAAGTTATTGATCAGCTGGGAATAACCGGATTCCGATTTCACATTGAGCGTTGCATTGTACAGCGGGTTATACACATTCCGGTCAGGCCCTGCGCTATAAAAAGGATAGAGTCCCATTACCTTCACCAGGTTACCTTTTTCATCATAAGGACTGTAATACTGGTTTAGTTTGGTGTAATCTGCAAAAGACCCGTAGGGTGAATTGGTGGAAACATTCCTGTTGTATTCAAGCTGGTTGCGGAATATCAGGTTCTTGAAAGTATAGGAAAGTGTTGTAAAGAGCGCCATGGTGTTCCTACCGGAGCCTTTCATTACACCTGCTATTTTATTGTATGTGATACCAGCCTGGTACCGCATGCTGTTGTCTCCGCCTTCCAGGTTCAACGCATGCCTGGTGGTGAGGCCGGTTTGCAACGGCTGGCTCAACCAGTAAGTATTCACACCCCGCAGTACATTATTATAATTGGCCTGGTAGATCATGTCCCTTTCCTGGATATCCTCGGGGCTGTACACGAACCTCCTGTATACGCCACGCTCTTTTTCAAATGCCAGTTTATCTGCTGCCTCCATCAGGTTATATCCGGAAAGGTCAGGTGCTTCCACAGCAGCTTCACCGGTATAGGACACACGCAGCTTGCCTTTGGCAGGCCTGATTGTTTCTATTACAACCACACCGTTGGCGGCACGCGATCCATAAATGGCTTTGGCTGCAGCGTCTTTCAGCAGCGTTACACTGGCAATACGGTTCATGTTCAGATCAAAGACGCGTTGCAAGGTGGTCTCAAATCCATCGAGAATGAACAGCGGCTGATTGGGATTACCACTGTAATCACCCTGCAGATTGGGCAGTGAGCTCTGGCCACGCATTTGTATTTCAGGAAGCCGGTTAGGGTCTGAGCCAAGGGAAAGATTTTCCATCACCCTGAATGAAGGATCCATATTTTTAAGACTTTGCAGTACATTCTTGTTACCTGCCTGTAAAAGTTCTTTCTGTGTGTAGGTAACGGCTGCGCCGGTAAAGCTGGTCTGTTTACGGTCTACCAGTCCGGTTACGATCACTTCCTTAATGGATGTTTCTGTTTTTTTAAGGTTGATCAATATCCGTGTGTCTGACTTTGCCCGGTACATATACTTTTCAAAGCCTATGAAAGTGATCTCGATCTGATCATCCAAACGGACTTTTACGGCAAACTCACCATTCTTATCTGTAGCAGTACCTTGTTTGGTTCTTACTATAGTTACATTAGCTCCTGCAACAGGTTCATTATTTTCATCCACTACCTTTCCGCTCACAATTAAAGTGTCTTTGGTCTGCGAAACGATCTCCAGCAGTACGGGAGCGGTTTCGGGAAGCTGAGGTTTTGCCGACACAACGATGGTCTTTCCTTCGATCACATATTTGAGCGGCTGCTCTTTGAATACAATGTTCAGCAGATCCTGCAATGGCATGTTCTTCACAGCCAGTGATACATCTTTTGCCTTAGCCAGCAGTTCTTTGTTATGCAGCGTAACATAACCTGTTTGCTTTTTGACCACGGCAAACACTTGCTTGAGTGGAATTTCTTTGCCGGACAAAGTAACCTGTTGCGCCCGGCCTACTTCGGCACGGACCGTACACAGCGCTACTGTCAGCAATAAGATGGTCAATTTCATAACCAGCAGAGTTTTGGTAATTGTTCTTATCCAGGAATGCCGGTACAGGTGCATAGCCTGGCAGAACCCAAAAGGAGATTTTTGCATACCTTTGGGTAAGTTTTGGTTGAAAAAATGGTTAGACGTCATTTGAATCGGCCAGACAATTGCCGGGGGTGGTTCCAACACTTCCGGTTTTTTATGGCCAATTATTTTTTATAGTAACGGATCATTTTAACCTGAATGATCCGGGCAATCAATGATGCGCTTTCATTTTCCACATGGCGATGCTTTCAGGCAATGAAAACCTGTGACAGCGAGCGTTTGCCCGATCTGCAACCGAACTGACATGACAAGGTGGGATAAGTTCTATTTCTCTCAGCGAAGTACCGTAAGCCTTCTGCCCTCGAGCCGGTAACGGACGCCTAATTCTTTCAAAACATTCATCAATCCATTCAGCGTGATGTCTTTCGACATCTCTCCATCCAACTCTATATCTGGTATTCCATTTTCATAAACCACTTCTATATCGTACCAGCGTTCAAGCTGTCTCATGGCTTCGCCCAACGATACATTTTCAAAATTGAACAGTCCAGCTTTCCAGGCCATCACTTTTTCCAGGGCCACTCCTTTGATCACACTGATGTTCTTTTGTACGTCTGCCTGTTCTCCGGGTTTGATGATCACGGTCTGCCCTCCTTTACTGACCTGCACTGCTCCTTCGAGCAAGGTGGCTTTTACACCTGCTTCATTGCTGTAGCTATTTACATTGAAGCTGGTTCCCAGCACCGTTACTTCAGCCCTGTCATCCGCAGAAACAATGAAGGGCCTGATATTTTTCTTCACTTCAAAATACACTTCACCGGTGATCTCCACTTTTCTTTCTGCTCCTGTAAATGCAGTGGGATAGCGGATAGAGCTGGCCGCATTCAGCCACACATCAGTTCCATCCGGTAAGGTAACCTGGAACTGTCTTCCCTTTGGTGTGGACATGGTATTGTACAGCATTTCCTGTCCTTTGCCTTCATACAACAGTGCGCCATTCACCACCTTTGCACTGGCTCCGCCCTGCAAAGCGATCACGCCATTCTGAATGGAGTCCAGCGAAACCCTGGAACCATCGGCGAGTGTGAGAATAGCTCCGCTTTTACCGGGCTGAATCTCCACACTATCTGTTGCAGCGAGACCTTTATACTGGCTCACTTCGGCTGGTTTCAGAAAAAAATATGCAGTAACTCCCAGCAATAAGATGATGCTTGCCGCAGCCCAGCTCCATTTACGCAACAAAGGCATCCGGTGAACAACAGGAGCGGATTCAGCAAATCCGGGGATCTCCGCTGCTTTATCCACGTTGAATACCCTGGCGAGTACAGGCTCCCATCTGCCTGCATCATAGTTCTGCACCTTTCCGTCCGCCAGCAGCAACTCATATAATGCATCCGGGGTCAATTCCTGGTCAGTGACCAGTTCATTGAACTTCTGCTGCTCATCAGCCGTGAGTATGGAGCCTTGTTGGTACTTTTGGAGGATCGCTATGATCTCATTTTTTGTCATACAGATAACTAATTGTGTATTGAGCGAGGCATCAGGACTATAAGACTTAAAAATATTTTTAAAAAAAGCTCCAGCATAAAAGTATACTGATGGTATAACCTGCTTTTTCTGCGAATTCCCGTATCGATTTAAGACTGGTTACCAGTGTATTCTTCACTGTATTGGGTGATACGCCCAACAATTCTGCTATCTCAGGTATTTTCAATCCGTCAACCCTGCTCAACCGGAAGATTTTCTGCTGGGCAGGCGTGAGGCGGGTGATAGCTTCCCGGATGGTTTTTTCCAGGTCTAAGAGTGTAAGATGATCCTGGATATTGTTTTGCGAATTTGGAGCGGTTTGTTCCAGTTGTGCTATGATCTGCTGTCCTTTTGTTTGCCTGCGGAGATAATGAAAAGTTACATAGGAGGCGGTGCGATAGATATACGTTTGCGGGAATTCAACATCAACCAGCTTTTCCCGGCTGATCCAGAGGCGGGTAAAAGTTTCCTGGATCACTTCCGTTACCAGGGATTCATTTTTGGTGATACTTCTGATAAATGGCTCCAGGCGGGGAACATAATGGCGGTACAATCGGGCAAATGCCTGCTCATCCCCATCTGCAATCTGTTGCAGCAGAGCCTTATCAATATATGTCTGTTCGATTGACAATCAATGCAGTTTCCGGAGAATGCAAACTATAATAAAAAAATTACAATCTGCAATTTGCATGGAGGAAGCATTAAGTTGGTGAAGAGACAGGTGGATGATTGGTTATCACAGATACTGTCCTGTCAGACCATCAAACGACCTTTAAGATAATTACAGGGACGCTACTTCCTTCATCCCTTCTTCATAGCTCACCGGTGTGTACCCGAAAGCCTTGCAAAACTTTTCACTGTCGAAAAAATAATCCTGGTTATTCTGGTATTGCATTTCTACCAACTCATGAATAGTCCTGTTAAACAATCCGGCCAGGGAAAGAAGAAAGGAGTTAAGTACAAAATAAGATGCTTTGCTATTCTTCATCGATGCTGCCTTTTCAATAAACTCCCTGCCAGTCCATCGTTGTGCTGATGTGGGCAAATGCCATACCTGGTTAAAGGCATTGTCTGTATTTCCCAATAGCGCAACAGCCCTGGCTGCATCGGGCGTGTAGGTGAAACTATGTATCTTACTTACATCAGATTGCCAGTTCATCTTTTTCCCTTTTATCAAAGGATCCAATACCATTATGTTCAGTATTCCATTTTTCGCACCCGGGCCATAAAAATCGGCGCTCCTCGCAATCAAGGCTTGCAATCCTTTCTGAGTGATCGCATGCATGATCTTCTGAACAACTTCCAGCCGCACTTTTCCTTTCCGAGATGGAGGATTTAAAGGGCTGGCTTCAGTCATATGTCTGACCGCCTGTTTATCGTACATGTATATATTATCGAAGAACACCAGTTTTACTTTGTGTTTCAGACAGGCATTGATTACATTGTCTATAATAACGGGCCAATCGCGCTTCCATATCCGCAGGTCATATTTCAATCCCACTACCAGGTAAGCGACGGCAGTGCCTGCAACGGCCCTGTCTACCTGCTCAGCAGACAACAGGTTGGCTGAAACCAATTCATCCTCTGTATTTACCTTTTCGGGGTGGCGAGACACCAGCCGGATCTCCGCAGTGTATTGTTTCAGTTCTTTGGCCAGTAGTTTGCCGATATCACCTCCGGCACCCAGGATCACTTGTTTCATCGTCTGTTGATTTTGATACAAAATTATCCAATCGGGGCGCTAAAAAAGATGATCCTGGTTATGATTTCCGGGTTGTTACGGTCCTTTTCCTGATGCGGCTCAGGCTTTCCGGCGCAATGCCCGGGTATTGGGCGATGTATCGTTGGGGGAATATGGAACCAACTGCGCAAAAGAATCTCCAAATTCGTTATCTTTTCATACATAATCGATTATATGAGTCGTACCCGGCAATACAGATATTCAACGGATGTGCTCCTTATCGGAGCAGGCATCATGAGTACCACACTCGCCATGCTTTTAAAGGAACTTGATCCCAAACTCAGTGTCCATATCCACGAAGCCCTGGCCGGCCCGGCTTACGAGAGCTCCAATGCCTGGAATAATGCGGGTACCGGGCATGCGGCTCTTTGTGAGCTCAACTACACACCCGAAGAACCGGATGGCAGCATCAATATCAGCAAAGCACTTGACGTAAACACTGCCTTTGATCTTTCCCGGCAGTACTGGGCTTTCCTTGTAAAGAAAGGATTCATCAAAGATCCCAGGGCATTTATCAATCCGGTACCTCATTATAGTTTTGTACGGGGTGAAAAAGATATTGAATACCTGAAAAAAAGATATACAGCTCTGTCCTCCCATCCTTTGTACAGCACAATGGAATTTACAGAAGACAATAACCTGCTATCTGAATGGATGCCGCTGGTGATGGAAGGACGTGATCCGAATGAAAAGCTGGCCGCCACAAAAATGGACACAGGTACAGATGTTGACTATGGCCGCCTTACTAATCTTTACCTGGAGCACCTGCAAAAAACCGAAAATTTCAGTATCAGTTATAACAGCCGCGTAAAAGATCTTCGCCATTCAGGGAGTGGATGGGAGATAGAAATTGAAGATGAAAACACAGAAGAAGAGTTCTACGTATACGCGGGATTTGTATTCATCGGAGCTGGCGGCGGTGCACTGCATCTGCTCCAGAAATCAGATATTCCTGAGGGCAATGGTTATGCAGGTTTTCCTGTTAGCGGCATCTGGCTTCGTACAGACAATCCTGCCATCACAGCCCGGCATCATGCAAAAGTGTATGGCAAGGCTGCGGAAGGTTCCCCTCCTATGTCTGTGCCTCACCTTGACACAAGAAACGTTGATGGTAAGAAATCACTTCTCTTCGGTCCCTATGCAGGGTTTTCCACCAAATTCCTGAAGCACGGTTCTTATCTGGATCTCTTCAGTTCCATCGACATTCACAATATAATTCCCATGCTCAGAGTGGGGCTCGATAACTGGACCTTGGAAAAATACCTGATCGGTCAACTGCTGGAATCAGATGAAAAACGTTTTGATGCATTACAGGAATTTTATCCGATGGCGCAGGAAAGCGACTGGAGGCTGGAACAGGCGGGCCAGCGTGTTCAGATCATCAAAAAAGATCCTGAGCACGGAGGCGTATTGAAATTCGGGACAGAGATCATCAGTTCGGCCGATCGTTCAATTGCAGCCCTGCTGGGCGCTTCGCCCGGCGCCAGTACCGCTGTGGCAATTATGCTGGACGTGATTGAAACCTGCTTTCCTGATAAATTGCAACATGAAGGGTGGAAACAAAAACTGAAGGAGATAATCCCTTCTTATGGGATTTCGCTGGAAGAACAAACTGCGTTTTGTTTGCAGTTAAGAGACGAGACGGCAGTGATTTTGAAATTGAAACAGCAGGAATAAGATTGCTTTATTGAGGTTGTTTACTTTCCCTGCTCCAAATTCCCTTACATTTATGGCCTGACAAGCCCTACCCCATTTGGACCAGACACCTGATCATACCGACCCTGCTTTTCTACACCGCTTCAAATCCGGTGATGAACAGGCATTTACTTCTATATATGACAGGTATTATTACACGCTCTTCCTTTATGCCAGGCAATGGCTGAAAGACAGCAGGGATGCGGAAGATGTTACGGCCGATTCTTTTGTAAAGCTTTTCCACCACCGCCAGAAATTTGTGAGCCTGTCCAATATTGAAGCATTTCTCAAAGTAACTGTCCGTAATGCCTGCTTCAATAATCTGCGCTACCACAGGATCAGGAATACCAAAAGAGATGAGCTGATCTATCAGCTATCACAGGAAGAACAACCTGATTTCGGATGGGTAAGCGCAGAAGAGACCTTTCTCAACCTGGTATTTGCTGAAATAGACAGACTGCCTGAAAAAATGCGGGAGATCTTTATCCTTAGCTTCCGCGATGGCCTGAAACCTGCCGAGATCGCTCAAAAACTGGGCATCAGGGTACGCACTGTCAGCAACCAGAAATCAAATGCCATCCGCATTCTCAAAGCCGCTATCAGCCAGCATCCGGAACTGGTGGTATTCCTATACCTGCTTCAGCGTTGAACAGATTCTATTCTTTCTGAAAAATAATCTCCATTTTCTCTGGTAAGTTTTACATATCAGGTGTATTTAATAAAAGGGCCTACCTGCCCCGTTACAAATACCTCATCTTATGGCCAACAATCAACAAATCGGGCAGTTGCTGCACAAGCACCTGCAGGGAATACTTTCTCCTGAAGAAGAACTGGAACTGGAAAGCTGGGCCAGCCAGCAGTTTTCCAACAGGGAACTGCTGGAGAGCCTTAACAATGAAGAAGAGCTGATGCAAAAACTGCTGCAACACCTGCCGGAAGAACGCCAGCAGCTGCGCAACAGGATAT
Source organism: Pseudobacter sp. (assembly GCF_051955275.1). NCBI lineage: Bacteria > Pseudomonadati > Bacteroidota > Chitinophagia > Chitinophagales > Chitinophagaceae > Pseudobacter > Pseudobacter sp. Next base: position 19,956 of record NZ_JBQCGW010000100.1, read on the forward strand.
TTGAAAAAGTATTGAATGACACACTCAGGACCAGCAGACAGGAAACTGTATTGCACCATGTCCGGAGAGGCAGGATGTGGAAATGGATGGCAGCAGCCGCAGTTGTTCTCGCAGCTGCCGGTATCTGGTACCTGTCAGAAAAACCGGGCAAACAGCCCGCGCAAATAGTGCAGGTCACAGATACTCTGCCGGATATCGCACCAGGCAGTACTGGAGCATTGCTGACACTTGCCAATGGGAGTATCATCAATCTCGACAGTGCAGCCAACAGTACAATCACTGCACAATCCGGGGCAAACCTGAAAATGGAAAACGGACAATTGTCATACGAAAAGGTAAAACAGCCTGATTCATCAGTGAGCTGGAATACCATCACCACGCCCAACGGAAGACAGTTCACCATACTGTTATCCGATGGTACCAAAATATGGCTCAATGCAGCATCATCACTACGTTATCCGGCAGTATTCACCGGGAAAGAAAGAATGGTTACGCTGCAGGGAGAAGGATATTTTGAAGTGTTTCCCGATAACCGTCATCCTTTCCGGGTCAACACCGCAGACGGCACTAACGTTGAAGTATTGGGCACAGCCTTTAACATCAACGCCTATCTGAATGAGCCGGTTCTGAAAGCCACCCTTTTGCAAGGCAGTATCAGAGTCCGTAAAGAAAATGTAAGCGCTGTTCTGAAACCCGGCCAGCAGGCAATCGTAAAACAGAACATAAGCTTATTGAACAATATAGATACAGATCAGGTGATAGCCTGGAAGAATGGCTATTTCAATCTTAACGGAATGGGATTGGAAGAACTGATGAGACAGATCAGCAGGTGGTATAATATTGAAGTGAGCATGGAAGGCAGCATACCGGCAAAAAAATTCTGGGGCGAGATCTACCGGGGTGAAAAATTATCGACCGTGCTGAAATTCCTGAAAAATTCAGGCATCCGTTTCAGGATGGAAAACAATGGAGCTAAGCTGGTGCTGACAAATTAAAAAACGGAAGTGCTCGAACACTTCCGTAAACGGTCAGGCTGGCAAATCATAAAAGTCCGGAAGACTTTATTCAACAACCAAAACCATTGCAAAAGTATGCAAAAAACTTATGGGATACGGGTAGCTTTTACCCGTAAGCTGTTCCTTTGGGCTACATGCGCCGGAAGGGCAGTCCTGAAAAAACAACTGCTCATGCAGCTCAAACTAACTGTTCTTTTTCTGATCACAGGTCTCATTTCTGCCAATGCTGAGGGATTTTCGCAATCCGTTACATTGAAGGCAGTGGATATGCCATTACAGAAAGTATTTTCAATTATCAAACAACAGACAGGTTACTCCGTGGCTGGAGACATTGAATTACTCCAGAAACAGAAACCGGTGACCATCCAGGCGGAAAACATGCCGCTGGAAAGTTTCCTGAAAATGCTGTTTACCAACCAGGCCGTCAGCTTCGAGGTAGGAGAACGGTCCATCTTTCTCACTCCGCGAAAAACCTCAATGCTTTTCGCCCCCGCTGAGAGATCCAATATCAAAGGGACAGTATTTGACACCACAGGCAACCCCGTTGCCGATGTATCCGTCAGGTTGATTCCCGGTAACCAGGGTACTTCCACCAATGCAAACGGGAACTTCATCATCAGAGATGTCAATCCTGGCAGCTACTTTGTGGAACTGAGTTATATAGGTTATGTGCCTGTGAAGATACCGGTGACCATCAAAGACAAAGATGCCGATCTCGGAAAGATCATGCTGAGGATCACCAATGAAAAGCTCCAGGCAATTGAAGTGGTGGTCAACACCGGATACCAGACCATTTCAAAAGAAAGAAGCACAGGCGCTTTTGCCAAGCCTGATATGGACATCGTTCGCAACAGGACCACCAGCATGAACGTGTTGCAAAGGCTCGATGGCCTTGTGCCCGGCCTCACCATCAACAACGCGCCCGGCGCCACTGATAACCCGCTACTGGTCAGAGGGCTTTCCTCCATCAATGCAGACAGAAATCCACTTTTTGTAGTAGATGGAATTCCCATTGAAGACCTGAACAGTATCAATCCGCAGGACGTTGCAGATATTACCGTTCTGAAAGATGCATCCGCTACTTCCATATGGGGTGCCCGTGCCTCCAATGGCGTGATCGTGATCACCACTAAAAAAGGAAAACAATCTGAAAAGCTCCGTGTTGAATACAACACTTTTTACAGTTTCCAGGGTAGGCCTGAATTCGATTATCTGCCTGTGCTCAACAGCCAGCAATACATCAAGGCAGCAAAAGAAATCTTCAGGCCGGATGTGTATCCATGGGCAACGGCATCTACCTATACCAATCTGCAGAACGCAACGGCAGGTGTACCCCCTCATGAGCTGATCCTCTATAATAAAGCGAGGAACCTGATCTCGGAAGAGCAGGCCAACAGGAGTCTCGACAGCCTTGCCTCCATCAACAATCACGATCAGATCCGTGATATCTGGTACCGTCCTGCTTCCCTGATGAACCATACCATTTCCCTGAGTGGCGGCGGCCGCATCCATTCCTTTTATGGATCCATGGCTTATACCAAAACACAAAGCAGCAGGCCAGGAGAAAGGAACGAAGCCTTCAAACTCAACCTGCGACAGGATTTCAAGCTGAACAAAGTGATCAATCTTTACCTGATCACAGACCTCACCAATACTATCCGGGAAGAGAAACGCCCTATCAATATCAGCAACCGCTTTTATCCTTACCAGCTCTTTAAAGACGCAAATGGAAACAGTATCAACATGCCCTGGATGCAAATGCTTTCCGATTCCAACAGGCTGGCCTTCACTGAAAAAAGCGGCATAGACCTCAACTATAATCCCATTACTGAATTCAACAACGGTAATACAAAAGCTGATATCTTTCAGGCCCGCGTTACCTCAGGTCTTTCCATCAACATAGCCAAAGGACTTAAGTTTGAAGGCACCTATGGATTATGGAAAGGCAATACTGATAAAACAATGTTTGAAGACAGTAAAGCGTATGGAGTCAGGGTGGAACGAGTGCAATTCACCGTTGCGCCCAAAACACCGGGAGCTTCCCCCACTTATTACCTTCCACTGAAAGGCGGAAGAAACACAGTGATAGATTCAACCAGCCGCAACTGGACCATCCGTAACCAGTTCAGTTATGACAGAAGGTGGAATGATAACAAACATCAGCTGGTATTGCTTGCCGGCCAGGAGGCCCAGGAGAGATTCATTCAATACACCCAATCTACAGTCCGCGGATATGACGACCTGCTGAAAAGTTTTCAGAATGTGAACTACCAGTACCTGCAGGACTCAGGTGTAACAGGCCCGGTAATGCCTATGCTGCCTAACAGGAGCACACTGACCACTCCCACATACCGCGAAGCAGAAGCAAAAACAAGATTCACTTCTTACTACGCAAATGCTGCATACACTTTCAACAACAGGTATACCCTTACCGGCAGCTGGCGCATTGACGAATCCAACCTCTATGGAAGAAGCAAGGCCGCTCAGAACAGGCCTGTATGGAGTACCGGTGTAAAATGGACGATGGGTGAAGAAGACTTCATGCAGACTTTCAGCTGGATCGATCACCTGGCACTTCGTGCCACCTATGGTGTTACCGGAAACAGTCCTGCACCAGGCACTGCCGCCGACAGTGATATACTGGAAGTGGATACCCGGTCAGTAACATCGGAAGGATCCTCATTGCGTATCAAAGCGCCGGCCAATACCAAACTCACCTGGGAAAGTACCCAGACCATCAACCTCGGGCTTGATTTTGCTTTTCTCGGTAACAGGATCTCCGGCTCTGTTGATGTATATAAAAAGAAAACAGAGAACCTGATAGGATTACTCCAGACCAATGTATTCTCAGGATACAGTACTGTTGTGGGCAACCTGGGAGATATGATGAATAAAGGCATCGAGCTTTCACTGACCAGCCGCAACCTGGTACTGAAAAACTTCAGCTGGAATACTACGATCACGCTTGCTTACAATAAAAATGAACTGACACGCATCAACCTGCTCACTCCTATAGTAACAGGCGCCAACAAAGTGGCGGCTATCTATCTGCCCGGTTACAGCACCTTTGCCATCTTCGCTTATCAGTATGCCGGCCTGGACAATGGAGGAGCTACACAGATACAGCTGAATGACAAAACCATCACCAAGGCACGGAATGTTGCCAAACTGGATGATATCCTGTATAAAGGCACGTCCCAACCCATATGGAATGGAGGTTTCAGCAATTCATTCCGTTACAGGAATTTCGGCTTGCAAACCAATATGGTGTACAGCATGGGACATAAAATGCGCAGGGATGTAAATACATTCTACACCGGCCGGCTTATAGGCGCAGCAGGAAGCTTTGTGCAGGGCAATGTGCATGCAGAGTTCGCCAACCGCTGGCAACAGGCAGGGGACGAAGCATTCACCGACATCCCTTCCTGGGTGAGCACATCCACACTGAACGCTGCCAGGGAAACCGCCTATTACACACAGGGCGACAGGAATGTACTGGACGCTTCTTTCATCAAGCTCCGCGACATTTCCTTCAGCTACGACCTGCCATCGGCCGTGAACAGGCTCTGCCATATCAGTGGCGCCACTTTCCGTGTGCAGATGAACAATATCATGCTGTGGAAGGCCAATAAATATGGCATAGACCCTGAATTCCAGAACGGTAATACAGGCATTAGGTCCATCCGTTCCGGACAGAACAGCCTGACGATCGGCCTGAATGTTTCATTCTGATAAAATGATAAGAAATGAAAAAACATAATTTGTACAGATACTCTCTCTTTATACTGATTTCCACAAGCATGCTGGTAGCCAGCTGTAAAAAGAGCTTCCTGGAGATCGTTCCGAAAGGTACTTTGATTGCTTCAAAAACCGAGGACTATGCGCGCCTGCTGGGCACGCTCGATTTCATGAACATCGATATCTCCCCTGCAGTATTGCTGGGTGATGAGCTTGCAGCAGCAGAGCCTTACTTCACCAATGAAAGTATTACTGACAGAAGATTGTTCAACTGGGAGGCCGTAGTGTACGAACCTGAGCAGGATGCACCGGACCTGAATTCCCTGATGAACTGTATCTATTCCTTCAATAAGATCATCAATGAAGTACCAGCCTCTACTGACGGAACGGAGCAACAGAAAAAAGAGATCATTGCAGAAGCACGCGCAGGCCGCGCCTGGTGTTATTTTCATCTGATCAACTTTTATGGCAAACCATACAACAAAGCTACCTCGGCTACGGATCCGGGATTCCCTAAACTGATCAATGCTGACGCTACTCAGACCAACTTCACCCGGGCCTCCGTGGAAGAGATCCATCAATTGATAGTAAGTGATCTGGAATCAGCCATCATTGACCTGCCGGTGAAAAACTTCCGCCGTCCGCGTATCAGCCGCGCTTGTGGGAAGGCCATTCTTGGAAAAGTATATATGACCATGCAGGAATTCGGCAAAGCATTGCCCCTGCTGAATGGTGCATTTGCCGATTTGCCGTTGACGGACTTTCCAACGGTATTGTACAATTACAATGTTACGTTTGCTACCGGCGGCATTTTTCTGCCCATCAATAGCTCGAATGGCCCTGCTTACCCTATAACCGGTAGCAATACTGAAGTAATGCTGTCAAGACAATACAGCAGTTTTTATACCTATGTGCGGAACTCTGCTGTACTCAGTCCGGAAACAGTACTGCTGTTCGATCCTGCAGACCTGCGCCTGAAATTCTATGTGAACACTGCCAGGCCCAGCGGAGCAATACCAGCCGGAACATTACGCAAAAGATTATCAGGCCTGATCCAGGCAGGTTTTGTACTGCCTGATCTATACCTGCTGCGGGCTGAATGCCGCGCCCGTGCCGAGGATTTCACAGGCGCCATTGAAGACCTGGAAGCCTTACGAAAGAACAGGTTACCTGCCGGTAAGTTTTCCGTGCCTGCCGATGTATCAGCAGATAAAAAGAAACTCGTGAATTTCATCATTGAAGAAAGGATCCGCGAATTTGCAGTCACCGGCTATCGCTGGATAGATATGCGAAGACTTTCCACTGACCCATTGTTCGCAGGGATCCAGTTTAAACACAAGATCTTCAAAGAAGACAACAGTTTCACAGAGATCACTCTTCCCGCCGAAAGATTCGCACTCCGTTTCCCTCAAAAGGTGATGGAACAGAACCCTGCTATGGAAAACAATCCCTGATCAGCACACTATCAAATTACAAACATGAAACTTCATATCATCATTGCATCTATTTTCATTTCAATGACAGCAGCAGCGCAAACTGCAGAAGAAAAATTTCAGACAGAAAGCAAACAGCTTCATGAACAAATAGCACCTTTGCAGAAACAGGCCAAAGAATACAAACTGGCAAACGATACGGTTTCCTTCAACAGGATCAAGCCGGAACTTTTCGGTCTGATAAAAAGATCAGACAGCCTGGAGAATGTTTTCATCAGGAACAATCCGGATGCTGACCTGAGCCTGCAGCTGGTTTTCCGCAAACGCAATTTTGTGCCAGTGGCGGCGCTGGAGTCATACTACAACAATTTCAGTGAAAGGCTCAGAACATCCGATCAGGGAAAACAACTGGCAGCAAAGATCAGGGCCAATAAAGCCACGGAGTTGAACATGCCGGCCATTGATTTCACCCTTCCCAGCCTGAACGGAGAGATGGCTTCCCTCAAGTCTTTCAAAGGAAGATATGTGCTGGTAGATTTCTGGGCCTCCTGGTGCGTGCCCTGCAGAAAGGAAAGCCCATTTCTCAAAGCTGCTTTTGCAAAATTCCAAAACAGGAATTTCACCATCCTCGGCATTTCAGTTGACACTAAAGAGGATGCGTGGAAAGCAGCTGTACATCAGGATGGGCTCACATGGACGCAGTTGATAGAAACCCGTGGTATGAAAGAAGGGGCAGCTGCCGATTATGGAGTATCTGCTATACCTGCCAATTTTCTGATCGACCCGCAGGGGAAGATCATCGCTAAAAACCTCAGGGGTGCTGAACTGGAAGAAAAACTAAAAGAAATATTACAATAGAAGATTTTTCAGTTTCAGTCGCATTCCCTTATCAACAGAATACGGTCCGCTTTTGCGGGCCGTGTTTGTTTACGGCTTTCAAATCATAATGTATCAGCCAGTTCCCTGAGCAGTATGAAAGCGCCCATCAGTAAAACGAACCAGCCGAAAACGGTCTTCAGTTTTCCGGACGGGATGATCCTGTTCAGGTAGCTGCCTGCAATAATACCCAGTACAGCCAATGCAGTAACTGTCAGCAACAATTGCCAGTCTGTTGCCTTCGCGTCCAGTGCACCGGTAAAACCTGTCAGGGAGTTGAGTGCAATCACCAGAAGTGAAGTGCCAACCGCTTCCTTCATGGGAAGATGCAGCAACAATACCAGGGCAGGAATGAGAAGAAACCCGCCTCCTGCTCCCAGCAGTCCGGTTACCAGCCCTATGCCCGTACCGAACAGGATCAGCTTGCCAATATGTAGCCTCTCATCACTGGTTGCTATCTTCTTTTTTCTCCTGATCATGAAAAATGCGGACAACAACATCATGATGGCAAACAGGATCATGATCAGCCAGCTTTCCGTGATCACAAAACCACGGACCACGCCTATTTGCTCCGGGATGAGCGGCGTCAGCCATTTACGTGTTCCAAAAACCGTTACCATGGAAGTGGCCGCAAACAAAAGCGCCATCCTGATATTCACTGTTCCCTGTTTATATTGCTGCGCTGCTCCAACAAGACTGGTGGATCCCACCACAAATAACGAATAGGAAGTAGCCATTACAGGCGAAACGCCAAACAGGTACACCATCATGGGCATCGTAAGTATGGAGCCTCCGCCCCCGATCAACCCCAGCGAAACCCCTATCAGCAGGGATGCCAGATATCCCAGCAGCATCATGATCTTTATTTTTTTCAAAGTTCGGCCTGGCCGCCCAGGCTATCAGTGACAATAGTCACTACCCGGAAATTTTTCAGGAAGCATCAGTGACAAAAGTCACATAAGGGGCCGCGTGCTGGCTTTAACTATGCAACCGGATAATTCGTAACTTTCTGGTATGCAGAATAATAATTCTATCAGGCAATTATTTCCTGGTCTTGAAGAAGAACTATATGATGAAATGGAACAACACGGTGATATCCGGCAAATACCGGCAGGCACCGTTCTGCTTAAAAAAGGACAGACCATCAGGTCTACCATGCTCATCCTGGAAGGCATCGTGAAACTATACCAGGAGGACGATAACGGTAGCGAATTCTTCATGTACGATATCGAACCGGGCGAAGCCTGCGCTGTATCCATGGTATGTACTTACAGGCAGGAGAACAGCCAGGTACTGGCTAAAGCAATGACCGATGTAAGCCTGTTAAGCATTCCGCTCCCTTACATGGATGAATGGCTGGGAAAGTACAAAAGCTGGCATTACTTCGTCATCAGAACCTGGAGGGCGCGCTATGAAGAACTGCTCAACACCATCAATGAGATAGCTTTTAAAAAGATGGATGAACGACTGGAGTTTTATATCAAAGGGCAGGTTGAAAAAATGGGAAGGCATATCAGACTCACACACCAGGAGATGGCCACTGACCTGAATTCTTCCAGGGAAGTGATCAGCAGGCTTATGAAAAAAATGGAGAAAAATGGCTGGGTGATCATTCACCGGAATTCTTTCGAATGGATCAAATCCTGATCTCATAGTTATGTGATATCTGTCACTCATAGCCTCGCGTACGCTGCTGATCTTTGTGCTTCAAAAAAACGAGCTATGTATTTTCAGCACATTTTTGATAACACACTGGCACAAGGCAGTTATTTTATAGGATGCCAGCAGGCTGGCATCGCGGCTGTGATCGATCCCAAACGTGATATTGATACCTATATCTGTATTGCCAATGAACAAAACATGCGGATCACACATATTATGGAAACGCATATCCATGCAGACTTCCTGGCCGGATCCAGGGAACTGTCAGCACTTACCGGGGCAACAATGTACCTCTCCGGTGAGGGTGGACCGGACTGGCAATATGAGTTCGATCACGTAGAGCTGAAAGATGGAAATAAAATCCCGTTAGGGAACCTGGAATTTGAAGTGTTGCATACGCCAGGACATACACCCGAAAGCATCAGTTTTTTATTGACGGACAAACCTGCCAGTGAGGAACCCGTTATGCTGTTCACCGGCGATTTTGTTTTTGTGGGAGATATTGGCAGACCGGATCTGCTGGAAAAAGCAGCCGGACTGAAAGGCACCCAGGAAAAGGGCGCCCATCAGTTATTCAATTCCCTGAAAAGATTCAGTTCACTTCCGCCTCATATACAGGTCTGGCCCGGGCATGGCGCCGGATCAGCCTGCGGAAAAGCTTTAGGCGCTGTTCCCTCCACCACTACCGGTTATGAAATGCTCAGGAATTGGGCCTTCCGCTTCCGGGAAGATGAAGCAGGCTTTGTGCAATACCTGCTGGCCGGTCAGCCGGAGCCACCAAAATATTTTGCGATGATGAAGCAGCTCAACAAAATGCACAGACCCTTGTTGACGGAAGTGCCGGAACTTAGAGAACTAAATGGTGATGAATTGAAAACTGCACTGGATAAAGGGTATACACTAATTGACACCAGGAATAAGAATATTTTTGCCAGCGGCTTTATTCCCGGCAGCATCAATATACAGCATAACAACTCCTTCAACACCTGGGCAGGCTGGTTCCTGGATTATGATACACCGTTTATCCTGCTGGCCGATCCCGCGCAACTGAATGAGCTCACAAGGCAACTGATGCGCATCGGGCTGGACAATATCCATGGATATATTCCTTCTGTAAAAACCTGGCAGGATGCAGGAGGAGAACTGGAAAAAGCAAACCTGATTTCTACTGAAGATTTTCAAACACTTCGTCAACAAGAAAACATTCAGGTAGTGGACCTCCGCGGCGAAACTGAGTTCAATGCAGGGCATATACAGGGAGCTGATCACGTTTTTGTGGGTACCTTGCTGAACAATCTTCAAAAGATCAGCAAAAGCAAGCAGGTGGTGATCCATTGTAAGAGCGGTGACCGCGCCACCATTGCATACTCCCTGCTTGCTGGAAAAGGTTACAAAAACATCCTTAACTTTTCCGGAGGAATGAATAAATGGTTGCAGGACAAAAATCCTGTAGTAGTTTAAATATCACATGCTGATAAACTATAAAACACTCAGACAAATATGCTTGAATTAATAAAACAACCCTGGCCATGGTATGTGGCAGGACCACTGATAGGGCTCATTGTTCCTGCCCTGCTCCTGCTGGGGAATAAACACTTCGGTATTTCCGCCAACCTGCGCCATTTATGCGCGGCCTGTTTCCCGGCAGGGATCAGATTCTTTCAATACAACTGGAAAAAAGAGATCTGGAACTTCTTTTTTATCGGAGGTATCCTGACCGGTGCCGTTCTGACTACCTTTTTCCTGGCTAATCCTGATCCGGTAACAGTGGCCCCTGCACTCACCAGAGAACTGGAAGGATACGGCATGCAGGTAACAGGATCCTTATTACCGCAGGAGATTTTTTCCTGGAGCAGTCTCTTTAGCCTGAGAGGACTGATCATGCTGGTGGGCGGAGGTTTTCTGGTAGGCTTCGGTACCAGGTATGCAGGAGGCTGCACTTCCGGACATTCCATCATGGGGCTCAGTGATCTGCAGTGGCCCTCACTGGTAGCCACCATTATGTTCATGGCAGGTGGTATCCTTACAGCCAACCTGGTACTTCCTTTCATCCTTAAATTGTAAACATGCAAACGGCAACACAAAAAACAATACAGCAACAGCATACCGACTTCGAAGTACGTTCACTGGACACCATCTGTGTGAACGAGTCACAACAACAACACCCCTGGTGGTATAATTTCAAATACCTGGCCGTTGGCCTGCTCTTCGGTGTGGTATTCGTTAAGGCAGAGATCATCAGTTGGTACCGCATACAGGAAATGTTCCGGTTCCAGAGCTTCCACATGTATGGTGTGATCGGCAGCGCAGTGGTGGTGGGTATCATATCCGTATGGCTCATCAAAAGATTCAACATCAGAACCATCCATGGAGAAAAGGTGGAATTCCATCCCAAGAAATTCAACAAAGGGCAGATCTATGGCGGGCTGCTCTTCGGTGCAGGCTGGGCATTGACGGGCGCCTGCCCCGGCCCTCTGTTTGCGCAGATCGGTACAGGCGCACTTGTGGTGGCAGTGGTTTTACTGAGCGCCATTGCAGGAACCTGGGTGTATGGATATTTCAGGGAGCGGTTACCGCACTAAACTTTTCTTCCTGTAAATGAGCTTCACTATTTCCACCCAGAAAGTGCTGACTGCAGCCACTCCAATGCAAGTGAGTAACATGGCTGTAGAGATCATCGACAACGAAAACAGGTTGCGTACTGCAGGAACATACAACATGCACACAATAAAAATGAGTGTCACTAAGATCACCAGCGGCACCAGTGCATTCCTGTAACGCAGGGTCTGAATTACAGAAAATTCAAATGACCTGTTCAGTTGTGTCAGAAAGATATTACTGAAGAGAAGAGTGATGAAGATGACAGTACGGACTGTTTCATGATCATATCCTGCTTGCAGGTAATAATATCCGGTGATCAAACACCCAACAGTAATGGCCAGTCCCTGCACGATGCTCAGGAACAGTTGCCGGAAAGTGAGAAAGCTGTAAGTGGTCTTCCTGGGTTTCGCCGTCATGGTTCCTTTTTCCACCGGCTCGTTCTCATAAATGATAGAGCAGGTTGGTCCCATGATCAGTTCCAGGAAGATCACGTGAACAGGAGAAAAGATATCGGTGAAGGCCCAATGCAGCAATAAAGGAAGAGTTACGATCAGTATGATGGGGATATGGATGGAGATGATATATCGTATGGCCTTTTTGAGGTTGTTATAGATCTTCCTGCCCAGTGCAATGGCATCCGTCATACCTGTCAGCTCATCGTTGGCAAGGATAAGAGAAGCTGCATTCTTTGCCACCTCACTTCCCCGCTTGCCCATGGCGATGCCGATATGAGCGGCTTTAAGCGCTGGAGCGTCATTTACACCATCACCTGTCATGGCCACTATTTCTCCTGCTGATTTGAGTGCATTCACTACTTTCAGCTTGGCTTCAGGGAACATGCGTACAAAGATGGAGGTTGCCAGCACCTGCTGCTTCAGCAATGCTTCCGGCATTTCTCTGATTGCCTCTCCCGTCAACACCGCGTTACTGGTATCAAGTCCAGCCTGTGTTGCAATGGCCAATGCAGTTCCGGCGTAATCGCCTGTGATCATCTTTACCTGGATGCCTGCCTTCCGGAAACTGTTGATGGTTTCCGGTATCCCTGGTTTGATGGGATCTTCAAATACTATCAACCCAAGAAACCTGAATGAAAATTCTTCCTGCTTCTCCGGCCATTCTTTATAATCACCTGTAGCTTTTCCAACACCCAGTACACGGTATCCTTTATTGGCATATTCCCTGCTCTTATCCAGGAAAGCGTTTTTTTGAGCTTCAGTCAGGTCACTGCATTTCAGCACGGCTTCAGGAGCGCCTTTCACAGCAATTACATTTTCGCCAGCCTTGTTACTGAATACATGCGTCATCATGGGAGGAGTACCGCTGAGCGGATACTCATGCACCTGGTTGTACAAAGGACGCAGATCGGTTGCTGTTGTATTTTCATACAATGAATGAATTGCTTTTTCCATGGGATCGAAAGGCGTTGTTTCGCTGGACCACATGGCATATTCGAGGAGTTGCGAAGAAGCATCCATGCTTTTATCGAGGGATAGTTCCTGGTGAGATACTGCATCATACAATGCCACGATCTCCATTTTATTCTGAGTAAGCGTACCTGTTTTATCTACACATATCACGGTGGCTGTGCCAAGCGTTTCAACATACTGTGGTTGCTTAACAATTACCTGTTTCTTTAACAGACGATATGCACCCAGCGCAAGAAAAGTGGCAAAAGCAACCGGGATCTCTTCCGGCAAAATGCTCATGGCCAGGGTAAGGCCCTGGAGGAAAGCGCTGTTGAAATTACCGGAGAGGCTGTAATTGAATGCTACCACCAGCACAAAGGCCACCACTCCCACCATTACCATCAGTTTCACAAAACGGCTGATCTGTTGCTGCAACGGCGTTCTTTCTACAGTTACTTCCTGTAATGACGCTCCTATCTGTCCAAACCTGGTAGCCTTGCCCACTGCTGACACCTGTATCCTGCCCGATCCGGACGTGACCAGTGAACCCTTGAATACCATTTTATCATTCTCAGGCGATTTGGCAATGGAAAAAGCTTCGCCTGTAAGCACGGATTCATTGATGGAAAGGTCATTGGATGCTATCAGTTCCCCGTCTGCCGGTACAATCATACCTTCTTCCAGCAGCAGTACGTCTCCCACCACAATTTCTTCTGAGGGCACCTGCACCGGTTTTCCTTCCCTGATCAGTTTGGCACGGGGTGAAGCCAGTTTATTCAATGCTTTCACTGCATTGGCGCTCCGGTAATCCTGGAAAATCGAAATGCCGCTGACAAGGCAGATAGCGGCCAGCATGATGATGCCATCCTGGTACTGACCCAATGCAAAATAAATGATGCAGGTGACCAGCAGGAGCAGGAACATAGGCTCTTTTACTATGCCCCATAAAACATCGGTAAACACAGAACGTTTTTCGGACTGGGTGGTATTACTGCCATGCTGAAGACGGCTTTTCTGTACCTGGGCCATTGAAAGCCCCTGCTCTGACAGAAGATTTTCCATGTAAACAATTTAATGAAAAAACTTCAGCGAACATTATGACATACCAATATCCACGCCGGGCCGCAGGATGATCAACATCATGTCACTGTCTGACGATAATCTTATTTTGTACCTGGAGAGTCCGGTAATTTTACCATATACAACCTGATCAATCATTTTAATATGCAGAATGCAATCATCATTTATAAGGGTCGTTATGGCGCCACCCGCCAGTATGCGGAATGGTTGGGAGAAGCATTGCAAATACCGGTAGCTGGTCCCCGCGAAATAAATGAAGAAAAGGTTCGCCGTTGTGATCTCCTGATATTGGGAAGCTCTGTATATATCGGAAAACTTGAACTGAGTGGCTGGATAAAAAAACACGCATCCATCCTTGCGGATAAAAAACTAATTCTTTTTATAGTTTGCGCCACACCTCCTGATGAAACGGGAAAGCTGAGAGAGATAGAAAAAAACAATGTACCGGCCAGCATCAGAACAGGATGCAGGGTGTTTTTCCTGCACGGGAAAATGAATATGCAGGAGCTATCCTGGAAAGACAGGGTGCTACTGAAACTGGGCGCACAATTTGTAAAAGATCCTGAAGAAAAAAAACATATGCTGGAAACTTTTAATGACGTCAGGAAAGAGAACATGCAGGCATTGACGGAAGCATGCGCAGCAGCACTCCATACCAGCGGTACAGACAAACCAAAGCAATCCCTTTCCTGAACCCTTTATCCTGAAACACGATAATATTTCATTCCCCCTCCGCTTTTACAGGCTTCCAATTTTGCTTCTGTAGATACACCTCCCTGTATTCCAGCATGACCATTCTTACGCTGCGGAAAACATTTTAAGGCCAATAGCGCTGAAGCTATCATGCTATTTTATACGAACCCGTCTTCTAACCCTACGATCACCCTTTTTTTCTTTCCGGCCTGAGCTGGAAGTGCCCCTAATTTTGTAATAACCGGTCGTTTAATGAATGCAGGCCATCCATAAATGGATTTCCAGTGCTGCACTATTTCCGATACGGCAAGACCCCAAAAACACAAATACAAAACCAGATCAGAATGATGGTTACTGAATTTATTCGTAAAGCAGGCATTTCTGCTGCGGTCCTATCAGCATTTACAGGCTGTCAACAGCAGGGAGACAATCAAAATGCAAAAAAGGAATGGAAAGAAACCACCTCCAATGGCTTCCACTACAAATATGTTGACGGAGACCCGATGAAGTCCAGGTTCTATACACTGAAGAACGGTCTCACCGTTATCCTTAGTCCCAACAACCGTGAGCCCAGGATCCGCTCCCTGATGGCATTGCGCGCTGGAAGCAACAATGATCCTGAGACCCACACCGGACTGGCGCACTACCTGGAGCATCTGCTCTTCAAGGGAACCAACAAATTCGGCACACTTGATTCCACGCAGGAGAAATCATATATCGATGAGATCACCCGCCTGTATGAAGTATACAATCAAACTACAGATGCCAGGGAGCGCAAAACAGTGTATCATCAGATCGATAGCGTTTCCGGCATCGCAGCGAAATATGCGATCGCCAACGAATACGATCAGATCATGGCAGCCATGGGTGGCATTGGAACCAATGCCCACACCTCCTTTGATGAAACGGTATACGAAGAGAACTTCCCTTCCAATGCCATCGACAAATACCTGATGCTACAGGCGGAACGCTTCAATAATCCGGTCTTCCGCCTCTTCCATACTGAGCTGGAAGCGGTATACGAAGAAAAGAACCGCAGCCTGGATAGCGATAATTCCAATATGTTCGATTCTCTCCTGGCTGGTCTCTTCCCGAACCACAACTACGGGAAACAGACCATCCTGGGAACTACGGCACACCTGAAAAACCCATCCCTCAAGGCTATCCGCAATTTTTACAACACCTACTATGTTCCATCCAATATGGGATTGATCATGGCTGGTGATTTTGATCCGGATACGCTCATCGCGAAGATCGAGAAATCCTTCAGCGCCTGGCCTGCAGGCAAAACCCCTGCTGAATACAAAGCTCCTGATGAGCCTGCCTTCACCCAGCCTGTGTCCAAAACGGTGATTGGTCCGGATGCAGAAAATATCACCATCGCTTTCAGGTTACCCGGTGCAAAGAATTACGAAGGCACCATTGAATCCACTATCATTCAAAACCTGCTCTACAATGGCAAAGCGGGTCTGATGGATCTCAACCTCAACAACCAGCAGAAGGTACTGGGCAGTGTTGCATGGTTCATGCCGATGAAGGATTATTCCGTACTTGTTCTCTCCGGCAATCCGGGCGAAGGGCAATCACTGGACCAGGTGAAAGATCTGTTGTTATCTCAGGTCAATCTAATAAAACAGGGACAGTTCAATGATTCACTGCTCAAGGCCATTTCTGTGAACTATAAACTCTCAAAGATCCAGAGCATCCACAGCAACGACAACAGGGCCAATATGCTGATGGGCGAATTCATCAGGAACAAAGGCGTCAACTGGGATAAGGAAGTAGGCTTTGTCAACAATATGGAACAGGTTTCAAAAACCCAGCTCATGGAGTTTGCAAAGAAATTTCTGGACCAGAACTATGTAGTTGTATACAAAAAGGCAGGTGTGAACAGCAACCAGGAGAAAGTGGAAAAGCCCGGTATCACTCCGGTTACCATCAACAGGGATGTTCAGTCGGCACTGGCCAAACAGATCGCCACTCTTCCTGCAGGCGCCATTCAGCCTCAGTGGATCGACTACAACAAAGACCTCAACAGGTCCATGGCAGGCAGTTCACCACTGCTGCATGTGCTCAACAAAGAAGACCAGCTTTTCCGTTTATCATTCAGGATTGACCTGGGTGAATGGCATAACCGTCTTCTGCCGATAGCTGTGCAATACCTGGATTTCCTGGGCGACAGCACCAGCAGTTCCGATGAGATCAAAAGGCAGTTCTACAATATCGCCTGCGATTACAACATCGCTACAGCTAACGAACATACAACTATACTGATCACAGGGCTCCACGAGAATTTCGCCAATGCCACTACTGCATTTGAAAAGCTGCTCCGTACCTGCAGGGAAGACAGGGCAGCTCTCGATAACCTGAAAGCCAGGATCCTGAAAGGCAGGCAGGATGCTAAGCTGAACAAAGAAGCGATAGGAGAAGCACTTCGCAATTATGCGATGTTCGGTGCACAGAATCCTTTCAATTACCAGCTTTCCAACAAAGAGATCCAGGAACTGACTGCGGATCAACTTATAAATGTGCTGCATAACCTTTTCAACTATGCACATACTATCGTTTATTATGGTCCGATGAAGGAGAAAGATTTCAAAGAACAGATCAGCAGCCTGCATGCTGTTCCTGCATCCTGGTCAGCAGCACCACCCGCAATGCAGTTCACCAGGACACAACCTTCCGGTAAAGAAATATTGTTCGCCCCTTACAATATGGTTCAGGCTGAAGTGCAGTGGGTCAATAATTCAATTCCTTTCGATTCCACTTTAATGCCAACCACAGAGCTTTTCAACCAGTACTTCGGAGGCGGTATGGGCTCTGTAGTATTCCAGACCATTCGTGAAGCCAGGGCCCAGGCCTATACGGCCTATGCGGTTTACAGAACTCCGGCTAAGAAGGCTGACAATTATTCAACTATGGCCTATGTGGGTACCCAGGCAGATAAAATGAAGGAAGCCATACTTGCCATGGATGAATTACTGACTAACCTGCCTCAGTCACCAGCCATGCTGGAAATAGCCAGGGAAGCCATTCTTCAGAAGATCGCCAATGAGCGGATCATGGAAGATGCTATAGCTTTCAATTTCCTGTACGCTCAGAAATTCGGCCTGCATACCGACCAGCGGAAATACATCTATGAAAAAGTGAAAACTATCACATTCGAAGAAGTGAATAAGTTTTATACTGATCATATAGCAGGAAAAAATTACACTTATTGTATCCTGGGATCTGATGCCACTTACAAACAATCGGCATTCCTGCAGCCGGCAGTATCCCGGAAACTCACACCGGATCAGCTGTTCGGCTACTAACCAGCAACTGATGATTTACACAAATCAATCACAAAGATGTGGCTAAAAAATAATTTTCCCCCAAATTTTTTGTCTTTT
>NZ_JBQCGW010000101.1:0-20305 GCF_051955275.1 Pseudobacter sp.
CCGTCGTATGAATAGTTCATCGTTGCGTAATACCCCATATTATTGGTGAGCCTGTCAACATTCTTGCGGGAAGCCTGCATATCCGTGTAGAGTGCATTGGGCGTTCTGTTGGCAGTGTAGGTGAGCGGAACGGTGGCAAAGGATTTACCACGGTAGTGCATATAGCCGTATGTAGTGGCACTGCCTCCCGTAAGCCTGGTGCTGTTGGCTTCCTGTCCTACCATCACAGTGAGCGCATGTACCTGCCTGAATACCCTGGAAAAAGACAAACTGTTACGCCAGTTCCAGGCAGTGGAAGAACTCCTGTTTTCATTCAATTCTCCACCAACAGGTAATCGGCTGTTGATATATCTTGTATCCGTTGGATTGACAGTACCATATTCGTAATTCCTGAACTTAGCAATATATGCCGTTCTTTCAGTGGCCCATGATCTGCCTTCCACCGTGGTAGTATTGTAACCAAACATCGTTTGAAAACGAAGTCCGGGAAGGATATCATAATTCACATCGATACTGGTGTTGATACCAAGGTTTTCGTTCTCCAGCCCGGTATTGTCTCGCTCATTGAGAAAGTTGAATCTGAAACCACTCTCATTAGGGTAATAGGATAATGCACCTGATTCATCATATGCTTCCAGTGCCCGGTTGATCTTGGCTGCATATGTATAAGGGCTCACCTGGTAGAAGCCGGTTGTTTTTTTCTGCGAACCGGATAACCGTAAACTCACATTGAGCTTATTGGTAAGGCGGGAGTTGATGCTAACACTACCGGAATAACCTGTATTATCATTTCCAATGGCGGTGCCTTTGGTAGAATTGTATCCTACAGACGCATAATACCTGGTATTGGCATTGCCTCCGGAAATGCTCAGGTTATGGTTCATGCTGATGGGTGCGCGGAAAACCAGGTCGAACCAGTCTGTATTCACGGTTTCCATCCTGGCCACTTTCTGGTTGAATTCCTCATAAGTGATCCGCTTGTTGAGATAGTCGTTCAATGCACCGGCATAACCGATTGTATTGTTCAGATTATTGTTGATCAGTCCGCGCTCATAGATCTCTTTGGATACAGCCACGCGTTCTTTGGAGTTCATCATTTCCAGCCGGTCATAGGTTACTTTTTCCGTGATGCTGGTGTTCACCGAATAATTGATAGACGCGGGGCCTATCTTTCCTTTTTTGGTAGTGATCACAATTACGCCATTGGCAGCACGCACACCATAGATGGCCGTTGCGGATGCGTCTTTGAGAACAGTAATATCTTCAATATCATTAGGATTGAGCCAGCTGATGGAGTTACCTACAAAATCCCTGATATAATCAAAATTATCCTGGTTGATCTCACCCAGCGCATTGAGGGTAGCGGTTTTGAAAGGCAGAGGGTCTTCCTGGATAATACCATCCACCACCCAAACAGGTTCCTGTGTTCCCAATAAAGTGGAAGTTCCGCGCACGCGTGTACGCTGGCGGACACCGGTAAGGCCTGTAGGATTGGAGATCACCACGCCAGGCAGTTTACCCTGTAAAGCCTGTTCAAGGGTATTCACACCATTCAGGTAAAGTTCTTCCGCTTTGATAGTGCTTACAGAACCGGCCACCGTGGTTCTTTTAAGCGATTGATAACCGGTAACCACCGTTTCGCTCATGGTGGCGATATCCTGTTGGAGGGTAATGAACATTTCCCCGGTACTTGACTTTGCAACATTACTTCCGGAAATAGTGATTGATTTGCCGGCTGAAAGGGCTGCGTATTTTTCAAGAGGCATTTCAAATTTTGCATGCCCTACATAAGATACCACGAGTATATCATCATCTTCTGCATCGATGGTAAACCTGCCCTGGGCATCGGTTTGCATGGTACGTTTCTTGTTTTTGACGGTAACCGTTGCGCCTACCAACGGCGTGCCCACATTGTTGTTCACCCGGCCTTTGATGGGATCCCTTTTTTCTGCGATCACAAGCGGCTGAAAAAGGTTCAGGGGTTTGGCGGTGATCACAATAGTATTGCCCTGGATATCGTAGGAGAAAGGCTGGTTGCCCAACACGGAAGCAAGGGCTTCGCGGATAGTAACGCCGTTCAATTCCACCGATACAGGTCTGGCATTCCTGAGCTCTGCGTCATCATAAAAG
Organism: Pseudobacter sp.; assembly: GCF_051955275.1. Classification (NCBI taxonomy): domain Bacteria; kingdom Pseudomonadati; phylum Bacteroidota; class Chitinophagia; order Chitinophagales; family Chitinophagaceae; genus Pseudobacter; species Pseudobacter sp. Next base: position 2,131 of record NZ_JBQCGW010000101.1, read on the forward strand.
AAAACATAACCTGTCTGCTTTTTGATCACATCAAATACCTGCTGTAAAGTCACCGATTTCCCGGTGAAATTAACCAGTTGCGCTTTGGTGCCGGCGCTCACATGGAGGAATGCGCCCAATAATAAGATCATCGTTAGTTTCATGACTAACAGTAGTTTGGTTGAAAACTGCGACTTCAGTTTTCTCCAAATGGAGAACCTGTCGCAGTACGCGTGAATTTGCATACTTTCGCAATGTTTAGGTTGATATTAAGCAGTACAATTCCTGTCAGAGATCAATCTTAAACTAACCGGGGCAGGGTGCAATCTGATCCCCGGTTTTGTTTTGATCTATCTCTTTTCACTTCCGTAACTAAGAACAACCGGAAGCTGGTTTTTCAAAAGTTCTTTCAGCTATTTTTAATGGTGATCTGTTTATCGTTATCGATAGTATAATTGATGCGGATGGTGCGCAGGATAGCCAATACCTGTTGAAGGCTCAGCTGCCGCCCGATCTCGCCGGAGAAGGTTCTTACAGGAATACCGCCATCATACTTCACTTCCACGTCATACCACCTGCTCAGTTGCCGCATGATCTCTTCCACGTTGGCGTTGCTGAAATGGAAAAGTCCATTTCTCCAGGCAGTCACTTCATTGATGTTAGCGATGCCGGAACTGATCTTTCCGTTTTCATCCACTTTTGCCAATTGCCCGGGTTTCAGTACCTCTGACCGGGTTCTGCCGGCAGCCAATACTCTTACAGCGCCATCTAACAGCGTTGTCTTTATGATGGGTTCATTTTTATAGGCATTGATATTGAAACTTGTTCCCAGTACTTCCACTTCTGCACGGTCATCCACGTTCACCAGGAAAGGACTGTTTGCTTTTTTTGCAACTTCTATATACACTTCTCCTGTGATCCTCACTTTTCTGTTACTGCCTGTAAATGCCATGGGATAAGTAACGGAGCTACCTGCATTGAGCCATACCCTGGATCCATCTTCCAGCAAAACCTGGAAGGTCCTGCCGTTGGGGGTGGATATGGTGTTCAGGTTGGCGGCATCCGAACCAGTATTATTTTTATAAGTGATCGTACCGTTATCCAGTAATATGCTGGCTCCTGCAGGATCGCTGATCTCTTTCCTGCCTGAATTATCCAGCACCACTTTGCTTCCGTCTGTACGGGTTAATATAGCGCCCTCTTTACCCGGAGCGATATTGTTTACCGGTTTCACTTCCGCTATCACCGGTGGCTGTTCCGGGGAGCGGTTCCACCACCAGATGCCGGTTGCCAGCGCCAGCAATACAGCAGCAGCTGCGATCTTTGCAGGGCGTGTCATACGAAGCAGTATGCCTTTTTTCCCCTGTTGCATATCTATGCGGTCAGTATCCAGGATCTGCTGTGCGATGGATGAATAAGGCTTCAGATCGGTACCGTCCTGCGCATGAGCAAGCAGGAAGGCTTCACCTGCTTCGAGCGCCAACTCTTCGTTCTCACCGGATCTGAGGAAAGTAAGCAAGGCTTCTTTCTCACTATCCGAGATGCTGTTATCCGCGTACCTGTTCAGTAAGTAGGCAAGTTTTTGTTGGTCCATGGTGTATAGTACTGTTACATTGACCCTCGAAAAGGGTAATGGGGGGTATAGGTCTGAAAAAAAATTAAAAAAAAGATAAGATAACAGGTAGGAGTTTACCGGACTGCCTTAATTTTTTGCGGATCTTCTTCAGGGCAGTAGCCAGTGTTTTCTTCACATAATCCTGGGAGAGCTCCAGCTTTTCGGCAATTTCAGGGATCCGCTTACCCTGTTCCCGGCTGAGTGCATAAATGGTGTACTGTCTGGGCGACATTTCACTGATGGCATCCTGAATAAGCGCTTTGGTTTCAGTGAGTTCTACCCGCTGTTCTGCCAGGTGTGCAACCTGAAGATCAGCGGATGTATTGAGGTTCTGGTGAAGCTTATCCCTCACCTGGTTCTTTTTTATATGCCGGTAGCATTCATTGATAATGATCCTTCTTACATATCCGCCGGGTTGCGCGATCCCGGGGAACTTATCCCGGTTCAGCCATACGCGCATGAAAGATTCCTGCAGCACTTCAGCCACATCCGCTTCAGTTTTTACCAGCTGCATTACAGCCCCGCTCAGGATGGTCATAAAATGCTGGTAAACCAGTTTAAAAGCCTCTTCATCTCCTTCAGCTATCCGGTTGAACAGTTCCCTTTCCCGGAGATGGTCATACATACCGTCAGTGGACATTTACATTACTTTGATTGCATTTAATGTACAATGATACCCAAAATTGCGGTTAGGCGCAGTTTTTTGAGCAACTGGATCGTGATGGACTCATCCGGAACGCAATATGTAGAATCGGAGCAACCTAGTCTACCTTCTTCATTTCTTTCCATTGCTGATCCTGCAATACGGAAGCAGGATTGAAATTAGGGTTATTGGTCATGATAAAGCTGCTGCCATCTGCGCGGCTCCACGCATGATTGTAGAAAGATGACATTTCATATTTGCCCGTTTCATCGCGGTAGTTCTCCACTTCCCGGATGGTTTTTATGAAGGCGGTGTGCATGCGGTCCTGTGAACTTTGTTTCTGCTCCCAGTTACGCATCTGCTGATCCATGGCATTCAGCCTGTCTTGTCCATTCCTCACAGCCTGCTCTCCGATCCGTTTGGTTTGCTCGTCCATCATCTTAATCCGTCCTGTATGCACCACATGGCTTTGCTGCCTTACCTGCTTCCAGAATCCGTTCACGGCATCGTTCCAGGCCGGGTTACTGCGGAAGCTGGGCAGGATAACGCTGAGCAGGTTTTCCGCCTGTTTGCCGGCACCCGAGGGATATTTGAAAACAGACCGGTGAGAGACCTGCGTAGTATAGATGGTATTACTCGTACCATTGTATACATTGGGTACCTGCAAGGCCAGAATATTTACACCCACCGTGATCAGCGCTTCCGTCCCATCTTTCCATTTCACTTTTGCATTAACGGCCGATCCCTGAAACTGCATCTGTCCGGCGCCATACGAACGTAACTCCTGTCCTGCTTTTCCATTGCTCTCCGACATTTCCTGTACCACATAAGGATTAGGTTCTACGGAGATCAGCTGAGGATTACCCAGTTCATTTGCCAGCCATTGTTTCAGGAAAGGCTCAGCCTGCACCGGCTCACGACTGGAACAAAAAGATCCATTGCCTGATTGCTGGAACTGCCGCATGGCGGGATCAGGGTTCCAGTTGAAATTGAGATCAGGGAAGATGGTGAAAGAATAGCTGCCATCGGCGGAATTGGCCTGGAGTTTTTTGTAAGTACCCGCACAGGCGGAACCTGGCGGATTCCAGATCACTTCGCCACTGTTAGTCCAGCCCTTAGGTAATAATAAACTGTATGCTTCCTGGGGTTCTGTAAATCCCTGTTTGTCAAGCAGGCGAACCCGCTGGTATTCCTGGTAGTCCTTCCCTGCAACGAAATTGCTTTGAGCGGGTTGTTTTGTATGGGTCATATTGCTTTTCTTTTCGGCAGGCTGGCTATGACAGCAGGTGATGATGAGCGATAAGCTGCAAATAAAAAGTAGTTGTTTCATGATGATGACATTGCTGGTATTCCCTATTATCGGAGAAAAGCAAAAAGGTCATCAGAATTTATAATGCGGTCGATAAAAAATTCCAGAAGATTTACTTTTCCGCAATCAGCACCTGCCCTGGCTTAAAGGATCGCCAAAAGACCTATATTTATCAAATAAGCGGAATAAACTCATTCTACAACCTGAACCTGATGAAACTTAAAGGAAGAGAAAAGTACTTCTGGGAAAGGAACTTCAATATCAAAAGCCTGTCTGCCATTCCTGAAGAAATGAGCGGCATCACCGGTATCGACTCGTCGCACGACAATGAATTCTTTTATTTCCTGACATCCAGAGTCAAGCATATAGACAGCATTTATCTGCGTTGCACAGAAGTAACGGATGAAGGAGTGGAATATATTTCAAAGCTTAAAACCCTGCGGGAACTGACATTAAAAGATCATATAAACATAAGCTCAGCCAGTCTTCCATACATTAACCAGTTAACCGAACTGGTGTACCTGGATATCTGCAAGAACAATATTCCGGTAATTGATATATTCACTCTCACACAACTGAAAAAACTGAAAAAGCTTATCCTTTCATCAGAGCTGACAGAGGACGAAACAACTGAAATATTGGTAAAGTTGAGAGAGTATTTTCCAGGCTGCACAATCGAAGTTCAATAGCAACAACAACTTTATCTTTATAAATATAAAAAGATATGTCACAAACTCAACCTGACAACAAATTAATACACGAACAGGTACAGTATATTGAATTCCTGTCGAAAGACCTCAACCGCGCTAAAGAATTTTATGCAAAGAGTTTCGGATGGAAGTTTACTGATTATGGGCCCAATTATACAGCCTTTGAAGGCGACTATATCGATGGAGGATTCACTCCGGGAGAGCCAGTAAATGGCACTGTTCTGGTAATCCTGTATTCTGATGACATTGAAGGCACCCAGCAGAAGATAGTTTCGGCAGGAGGCCGGATAGTGAAGGAAATTTTCAGTTTTCCGGGAGGCAGAAGATTCCACTTCACAGATCCGGATGGTTATGAACTGGCTGTTTGGTCTTTGTAAAAATCTTCAAAAAAGGCAAAGCGCCAGGTCTATTTTCCTCATACTTCCCAAGGCCATCTGAAACACCTGTAATGAATATTCCTGCCATACCGGAATCAATGTTACTGAGCTCTGTTGCAATTCCTCTTCAAAATCACCTGGGATATTCAACTACCACAGAGCCGCTGGCGCCGGTGCCTTCCTGCTCAAACCTGTAGATGCGGTATGAATGAACCCCGCCGGTAGCGGTATTAGGCCTGATCACCAGCTCTGCTCCCCTGAAGAGCGTCTGGATGACCGGCGTGGAATTTCCGATCTGCTGGTTTTCAGAAAATGCGACATAAACAACATCCCTCGTCCTGTTCACAAATCGCAGTTCCGCCTGCTCATTCAATTTCAGCGTGACTTCCTTCGGAGGGACTGAACCGTTCACTGAGAAAGTCTCCATCTTGCGCTGCCCGGCAGCGATCACCGTATCTGTAATGATCAATGAATGCCTGCTGGTCTTAGGAACAACGATTGTGTCAGTACCGGTACTTATTATATGCTGATTGTAATGTATCAGGTTGGTTCTTTCTTCAGCCCCGGATAGCAATAAAAGAAGTAGATAGATTGTAGTCATAGAGAGGTTATTTAATGATTAATAAACAGGTATACCCTGATAATATCAATTTGCCTGCCACCCCAGGACTTTCAACATTAGAATTCCATTAGTACACCGGAATGATTTTCGATCCGCCCAGTCTGCGGAAATGTTATGAAAGTTTAAATAGTCAGTCTTCCATCATTTCAAGAATGCCTTCATTCCTGATGATCATCATCCCCTGCCTGTCTTCAGTTATTCCGGCCCTGAGTTGATAGGTATACCTGGGCACAGCGCCTTCCATGATGGTGGGCATGAAGGAAAACCGGATATTGCTTTTGTCTTTCAGGGCTTCACCTACTTCTATGATATGGGTGCTTACAATAAACAGACAATCCGTATAATCGGCAAAAGACCTGGTAATGGCCAGTGTGCCGTCATAAGCGTCTTTCACATTTGTACCTTTGAATAATTCATCAAACATCAGAAGCAGCCGTTTACCGCTGGCAGCAGCTTCCGCAGCCTGCTTCACTCTTACCACTTCTGCATAAAAATGACTGTAACCAAGGCCGATATTATCGGATACATTAATGGAAGAATATAATCCCTGACGAACAGAGAACTCCATCTGTTCCGCCGCAACGGGAAAACCCATATGCGCCAGGTATAAGCCTATGCCGATACTCTTCATCAGGGTTGACTTACCAGCCATATTTGCACCCGTCAGAAACAGCACATTGCTGTGCTGATCCATTTGCAACTGGTTACCTATTGCTTTGTCAATGCAAGGATGACGCAGGTTCTCCGCATGCAGCATATTTTTTTCAGGGGCAAACGCCACGGCATAATTGAATCCTTTACTTTTTGACACCGCGCTTACTGCTATGTAAACATCCAGTTCATCGATGTAAGAAAGCAGCACCGCCATCTCTCCATGCAGTTCTGTTTTCAGCAGGTGTTCATAATGAGCCAGTGTTTTCAGGGGCATCGACTGATAAATATCCGTTTCCCGGAGTCTTTGCAGTCTTTTATCCATAAGTATTTTTTTAATCGCTTCAACCCGTTGCCGGTATACTGCCGGAGCCTGCATCGTATCTATGAATTGTTGACATCGCTGTAATACCCCGATGGTAGCCTGCAGTCCCTGAATGCTTTTCCGGTAACGTTCATCACGTGTAAGGCCGGATAAAATCTTTTTCACAATGGTTTGCATAAGCACCATCAGGGCGCTTCCGGTACCGGCTGCATCCACATATTCCCGCATCTGGGTCAGCTGCTGCGGATCGAAAGGGAATGTATAACCCGCCCTTTCAAAAAACTGCAATATATTGCTGCGTTCATTGATAGCGCCTGCTTCCTCCAAAGGATGCCGGAACATCTGGTCCAGCAGCCTTTCCCCTCCATTTGTTTTTACTTTATTGAAAAGCGCATACACGGAGCCGGTACGGAACTTACCTGTCAGGTTCAACTCCTCCAGCGTTTGTTTATCGAGATTGAAGGCCATGATTGTAGAAAATATTTTTATACGGACTGTGTTGCTTTTTTCTTCCCTTTTTCCAGTATATCCAGAATACCTTCATTACGGATGATGATCATACCGTGCCTGTCATCCGTGATGCCGTTTTCAAGGCGATAGGTATACTCCGGCATATTTCCGTTCATACGTGTTGGCAGGTACCAGAAACCAATATTGTTCATTTGTTTTAACTGCTCCCCCGCTTCAATGATATGGGAAGAAATAATGAACAGACTGTTCCTTTTCCTGGCAAATGAAAGCGCTACAGCAACTGACGCTTCATGCGCATCTTTTACATTGGTACCACGGAACAGCTCATCAAACACCACAAAAATGGATTTTCCTTTACTGAGTTCCGCAGCCACCTGCTTCACCCGCAGCACTTCCGCATAGAAATGGCTGGCGCCGATGCCCAGGTTATCGGGCAGGTTGATGGTTGTATAAATGCCATCCATCACAGAAAACTCCATCTTTTTGGCAGCCACGGGGAATCCCATATGCGCTACATACATGGCTACGCTTACAGAGCGGAGAAAGGTGGATTTACCAGCCATATTGGCCCCGGTGAGGAAAACAAGATTATGATCCTCTTTCATGCGGAGATCATTGGCCACTGCCGATTTCAGTTCAGGATGATAAACACCTTCCAGTATCAGCGCAGCTCCCTTTTCTGCATGTGCATTGGGAAAAACAAATCCACGGTCTACTGCAACTGCAGCTACGGACAGCAGTACATCCAGGTAATAGATATGCTGCAACAGCCGGTTCACTTTTGCGTGTTCCCGGTTGCGGAACAGCACATCATAAGCGGCCACTGCAGCATAAGCCAACCTTGATTTTCCATTCTCCCTCAGTACGGGCTCAAAGGCTGCATCATTGAGAATAGTGGCTATACTTTTCCTCTCTGTTGCAAATGCCGCCAGGCCCGATACTGAAGGAGAATGGATAAAGGATCTGGTGGTTTGCATCAGTTCTATCACAGCAGCAACACCATTTCCGATCTCTTTTTCGCTCAGCAGTGGCTTATGATTTCCCTGCCTGCTGGTCTCTTCCACGCTCTGCATATACTTTTCAGCCATGTCAAACATGGATGCGCTAAAGGGGAATGGGATTTTATTACCTGCGAAATGCTGAATCATACTGCTCCTTGTATTGATCTTACCCATATCCGATAAGGGCGCCCGGAACATTTCTTTCAACAGGTTTTCTCCGCCGCGCGTATGCACCTTGTTGTAAAGATCAAATACACCAGGGCTGTCGCGCTTTCCGAATATGCGGAGATCGTCTATCGTTTGATCGTCTGTTTGTAAATACATTTTTATTTTCTTTTTCGTCTGATCAGCAAAAGGGTTGCAAACAGCAGCACTGCACCGGGCAATACGTAGATATAAATGACCCGGAGCGTTTTGGCAGTAACAGGCCCCACATTCAGGTGATTATCCGGCGGTGGGTTGCCAGGTAAATACACCGGAAATTCGCCGTTACTCAACCAGCTGTAGAAGTAATTGGCATATTTTCCTACCTGCAGCGATCTGATATTGCTCAGAAAATCCGCATCGCCAGCCACCAATATGCGCTGATCTTTATTCCGGACATTCCTGTGCATAGCCAGCATGGTGGCAAACCCATCTCCATCATTGCTTACGTGGTTGTCCTCCGGCTTTTTCTGATCTTGTGCAGTGTTGTTGGAGGCCTGTATAACCTGGAATGCATCTCCAAAAGATGGCGCTGAGCGCAGGTCACCTTCTGCCGCATTGAATTGCAGTTTGGCTGAATCACGCACAAACACCCCTTTCCTGATCCAGGTTATCTTTTTATCTGTGGCAAGCAAGGCAGAGGAGGTGAAACTATTGGAATCCGCCACCTGGAGGGCAGCTACACCGGGCATTACCAGATTAGTATGCTTTGGCTTCACCTTTTTGAATACGGCGGCGGAGGGATCCTCCATTAAACTCAGCATGGCCATATTAATGGAAGGCACTACCATATCCTGCGCCTCCTGTTTGTATTCCGTGAGGATGATCCCATCTTCCAGCTTCACTCCGATTTGTTGCAGAACGGGATTCAGCACCTGTTGCTTGCCAGGTTCCCCCAGGATGAACATATTGCCACCGCCATCGATATACTGACGGATCCTGGTACGACAACTCTCACTCAACTCAGTCTTCGGATCGGGCAACACCAGCAATGTTGTATTGGCAGGAATATCATTATGGTCCAGCGACAGAGAATCCATATTGTATCCATAATTCACCAGGGCAACGCGGGATTCCTTAATGGCAGTATGATTGCCAATTTCCCTTTCTCCGAGTTTATAAATATTCCTTTCATAATGACCGGTAACGAAAGCTATATGCGGTATTTTTTCCGGATGCAGCAGTTTCTTGAAGACAGCCGCAAAATTATTCTCACTGGGCCACAATTTAGAGTCGTTGTAAGTACGCAGGAATTCCGTTCTGCCTTTGTATTTCAGTTGCATCACCAGTGCAAGGCCCTCAGGGCGCAGATCGATCTTCTTACGCATCTCTTCCGGCTTTTGAAAGTAGCTCACATCCGCATCTGTATATTCTCCCATTTTCAGGAGGATCTGCTCCAATGATTTTCCGGGAAAACGTTTGTATATATGATTGCCCATGAAGGTGCTGTCGTGATCATAATAATACTCGAAATTGAATTTGATATCTGGTTTGAATCGCGTGTACTGCTCCCATACCCAGGAGAGATAGAAGTTACGTGCTGCGGGCAATCCTGCGTTAGCCCCTCGTCCCATATAATTCACATACAGGGTTACTTCCAGCGGCTCATCGCCCATTTCACGGATCAGTTCCTGGGTTTTCGGATGGAGGGTATTCACCTTCTGTGCTGTGGTATCCCAATAGCCAGTCAGTGCAGGCCTGGAAGTAATATAACCGATCAACAGGCCGGCTGCCAGTACACCCATATAACGGCTGGCCTTAACATACCAGGGACTTGTTTCGCGTGCCCCCCGCAATTTGAGAATAGTGAATAGCAGGAAAATGGTGATCACTACCAGGAAGTAGATCACGTCTTTGGTGGTGATCAGGCCTACCAGCATTTTTTCTGTGCGCCCCGGAAGGTGCAGGAAGAATGTCAGGTCCCTTACAAAATCATATTGCTGCCAGACGTTGCCGATAAATGTCAGCAAAAGGACTACGAGAAAAGTACTGAATGCAGATACCACCTGGTAAGTGGTGATGCTGCTCATGAAAGCGCCAATAGCACCATAAGTACAGGCAAGCAGGTAAAAGCCCAGCATTGAAGACAACAACATACCATAGTCCATCGATTTCACCTGGATGGCAGCCGATACGCAGAATATCCCCACTATCAAAACCAGCAAGCCGTTGAAGACCATGAAAGCGAGGAATTTACCTGTCACGATCTGCCGAATGGTAACCGGAGATGAATACAACAACTTGATGGTGCCGTTCTGAACTTCCCTTCCGATCAGTCCCATGGTGAGCAGGGGAAGAAAAAGGTACAGGTTTTTTAATACGTTGGAAAAAAAGCCCTCATCCCCGATGAACAATGCTCTTGTATAACTCAATTTATCAAAAGCATCTGTTTCGGGATTATTCCTCAGGAGTATATCCTGCCAGTGGGCAAATGATTCCAGCGGAGTGGAATAATACCAGCCACATTGCACCAGGAAAGCGATCAACATGAACCAGGCGATGGGTGAATAAAAGAGGTTACGAAGCTCTGCTTTCGCAACTTGAATGACCATCCTCATTGATGTGAAATTTATGCAGTTACTTAATTGGTTCTATTTCCTCTTCCTTCTCACCAGAACCACTACAGCTGTGATCAACAGGATAGAAGGCAGGATCCATACAGAAGCGATATGGAATATTTTTGCGGTGCGTGGTTTGATCAGGAAGAGATTATCTTTCGGCCATTCGAATGGGAAAGCATATACCGGATAAGCATTGTCCGTCATCCAGGAGAAGACGGCGCGGTTGATCACCTCTCCATTCTTCCATCTCATATTGCTGAGAAAATCTGCATCCCCATAAATAACGGCTTTCTGTTGCCTGTTGCCCACTTGCCTGGTCAATTGCAGGACCGTAGGGAATGAGCCTTTCATATCGCCATCCTGCTGGTTATATACCACTTCTGCCGAGTCTACCACCAGCTTTCCCTTTTTAAGCCAGGTACTGGTACCAACGGTGAGGAACAGGGGCTTCCTGGCAGCGCCATTGCTATCCGTGTAAGAAAGAGCGGCAACACCGGGCATCAGCATTTTCATGGTATCCTTGAAGTATTCCTCTTTCCATTTTTCACTTACATGCCAGAGACCTACTTCATCGGCCAGGTCAGGAGCAGCGCGGGTATAATAAGGCTTCACCATATGCGGCATTTCATGCCAGGATGGTTCTACCACATTACCGTCGAGCATCTGCACTCCCAGATCTTTTATAAGAGGGTTGAGCAGGTCCTGCTTACCGGGTTCTCCCATGAATACAATATTGCCTCCCTCATCCATATACTTTCTGATCTTGCGATACACCGTTTCACTGAAGGCCGTTTTAGGATCAGCCACTACCAGCGCCGTAATATTCGCAGGGATCTCTTCTTTTTCGAGTGAAATGGAATCTACATCGAAACCAAGGTTGTACAAGCCGTTACTGAACTGTTTGGAAATTGCATTATGATACTCCCTTTCACCGCTCCTCCACAGGTTCCTTTCCAGGTTATCTGCGGTATACAGGATCAGCGGTTTGCTTTCAGGATGGGCCAGCCTCTTGAAAGCGGCCGCCATATTCTCTTCCGAAGGGAAGACAGATTCCACTTCACTCCCGTTATAGGTGCGCAGGAATTCCTTTCTTCCCTTGTAAGACAACTGCATTACCAGGCGCTGCCCTTCCGGATGGAGGTTGATGCTGTTTTCGATTTCAGCATAAGGCTTGAATTTTTCCACATTCACTTTGAATCCCTGAGCCATCTCACGGGCCATTTCTTTACTGTTCTTACCAGGAAAGACCTGCTGCAGCGAGCCACCATCGAGGCTATTATCATAATAATAGTAATAGACATATTTGAAGCGGATATCAGTTTTGAAACGAAGGATACGCTCCCAGGTATAGTTCAGATATTCATTCCTTTTTTCCGGCAAACCATACAGTGCGGAATTGCCGAGCAGGTTCACATACAGGGTCACTTCCAGCGGCCCTTCATTCAGATCGGCTACAACTTTCCGGGTATTGGGATGAATGGTATTCCGTTCTCCAGCCGTAAGGTCCCAATACTTTGTAGTTACAGGAAGTGATAAAAAGTATCCCACTCCTACTGTGATCATAACCACCATCACTACGCGCATTGTTTTCACATACCATGGTTTGGATTCGCGCAGGCTTTTCAACCTGATGAGCGTGAAGCCGAGGAACATGAAAACCATCATGACATAATAGATAATATCCTTGGAGGCAACCAATCCTTTCATCATCCTGCTGGTGCGGCCAGGCAGATAGAAGAAATAAGTGATATCGCGCAGGATATCGTACTTCTGCCAAAGCCCATCGATCTTCGATAACACAAATACGATCAGGAAAGTACCAAGCGCCGCCAGGATCTGGTAGCTGGTAAGGCTGCTTACAAATAATCCTATTGCAGTATAAGCACAGGTCAGGAGGAACAGACCGATCACGGAAGAAACGAACAGACCATAATCAGGAGACCTCATGAAGAAACCGAAAGAGAACATGAACAGGGCCGCTATAGCTACCAGCACCATATTGTACACCATAATTCCCAGGAACTTCCCGCCAACGATCTGGCGGAGCTTCACAGGAGAAGAGTACAATAGCCTGATGGTTCCCATCTGCGTTTCCCGCCCCATCAATCCCATGGTCAGCAACGGTATGAACAGGTACAGGTTTTCAAGTACCAGCTTGAGCACTCCATTGGGCGGCATGAAAAAAGACATGGTGATCGGGAATGGCCCGAGGTCTTTGAAGTCGGGTTTTATTTCCATATAGGCATCCTGCATTTTCACCATCATATACAGCTGTGTAGTGTACATCCAGGCAAACAGCACCAGGAAAGAAATGGTCAGGAACCATGCCACAGGGGAATAGAAAAGGTTTCGCAACTCTGCCTTTGCGATTTGAATTACCATCTTCATAGATTGGTATTTATGCTTGTTAAGTAGAGAAATAGTAAGTAGGTAGCAGCGCCATCATTTAGTTGGCGGACTGGATGGAGAGTTGTTTGAAAGTATCATCCAGCAGGATCTTATCTGCGCTGATCTCCATGAGCCTCCAGTTGTTTTGTATACTTGCTTCCACGATCCTTTCGTTGATCACCTGGCCGGGTTCGAAATAGATCCGGACCTGCCTGCCCGTCAGCATTTCCACCCTGTTCACCCCTTTTATGGCCAGCAGGGCTGATTCCGCAGGCATGTTTTCAAGTGTAACCAGCAGGCTGCTGGGCGACAGATAATTATCGAATGCATCCATGGAATCAGAGAATACCATCCTGCCGGATTCGATCATGATCACATCTTTACAAAGCAAACGGATCTCCGAGAGGATATGTGAGCTCAACAGTACCGCATGTTCCTGCGCAATCTCCCTGATCATTTTCCGCGCCTCGATCAGTTGATTGGGGTCCAGTCCATTGGTAGGCTCGTCAAGCACCACCAGTTTAGGTTTATGGATCAATGCCTGCGCAATACCTACACGTTGCCTGTAACCACCTGATAAGTTCCTGATCAGCCTGCTGCTGAAATGCCCGATACCAGTCTTTTCCTTCACTTCTTCAACGGCTGCTTTGATCTTCGTTTTGTCCATCGCCCGAAGGTTAGCGGTGTAATGCAGGTATTCATCGATGGTGAAATCTGTGTACAGCGGTGGCGTTTGCGGAAGGAAGCCGATATCCTTCTTAGCTTCTTCCGGTTGATTGCGGATATCGAAACCGTTCACTGTTACTGTTCCTTCGGTTTGATTCAGCACCCCGCAGATGATATTCATGGTAGTGGATTTACCGGCCCCGTTGGACCCCAGCAAGCCTACGATTCCCGTTTGTCCGATCTCGATGTTGAGATCACGCACGGCCCAGCTGCTGCTGTACCTGTGCGACAGATGTTCAATTTTAAGGATAGTGCTCATCATTATTTTATTCAGCGTGATTAATTATTACTCATGACAACCGTTCGCGGCGCAGCTGCACCAGTATTATTCAACTCTCCAAACAGGATGATAGTGAAATTCCTGAAGCGATACAGGTTGGATATCCCATAGCCGATGTCACGATCCCTGGTATCGATCATTTGTGTAGTGATAAGGTTACCGTTCGTTTTATCCCTGATCTCGAACTCATATATTTCCGGATCTTTCTTCACGTTGTGGTTCTTAAAGGCAGAAACAGCTTTATATCCCAGGCTTTCCACTTCACTACCGCTGGCCTCGTTCTTCAGATTTACACTGACCGTGAGCCCGTTCACCAGGTTCACCACACGGATGCCTGCTGTGCTGTCTGTTGCAGTATGATAAGGCAATACATCCCGCAGGAATAAAGTATCAGGAGCCTGTATTGTTCCGGTAAGGAAAAGGGTATTGATTGAGCTAACGGGCAGGTCTACCTGCACCCGGGTAACCGGAACGCTGTGCGCCAGTGTATCTGGATATTCAAAAAATGCGATCCGCTGAAGGCCGCTATAGGAATAAAACCTGTTTTTGACCGAGTTGTACGCGGCTACATCGCCAGGATCACCATAGTACAGTCTGTGCGCAGACCTGTACCAGATCAGCGGTTCAGTTCCATTTAAATTGGTGACCAGCATATTGCTCCCGGCTATTCCATTGAAGATATTCAGGGAGGCCACTCCCGGTGTATCGTTTTTTTCGCAGGCATTCAACAATACAATGCAAAGAAGGGCATTGATATAGTAGTGGATATTTTTCATTACAAAAGGCTTTAGTTGTAACCCGGATTGGGAGCGAGGTTCCGGTTATTGATTATTTCGTTTACAGGTATCGGGTAGAGCAGTTGATAATCGCCTGCCCAGGGCTGTTTGGCGGCCATCTGAGAAAGTACAGTGCTTGCCTTACCGGTCCTTTTCAGGTCAAACCAGCGATGGCCCCATTCCAGGAAGAGTTCGGTCCTTCTTTCTTTCTCGATAGCAGCCAATACAGCCTGCTGCGACAGATTATACGGCAGGTCATCGAGCCCTGCCCTGAACCTGATCGCATTCAGATCGTCGATGGCGTCTGTGAGCGTACCTGCACCATTGGCGGCAGCCTCGGCCCTGATGAGGAATTGTTCAGCCAGCCGAAAGGCTGTATAGTATTCAGTTGCCTCACCGCCAAGGACCCGGTTATGATACCCAATCTTGTATTTATAAGCAAAATACCGTGGACTGCCTGTATTGTTTACCGGTGAATAACCTACCCAATGCAACAATCTTTTGTCAGTCGGCTCGAAGGCCTGCACCAATTCATCGGTCATATGGTAATAGATTAACGAGAAATCGGGATCGCTTTCAGAATTCCGGACAGGGATAAGGAATGCGCCCTCAGCGGTGGCATTGCCACTCGAGTAATTGGCGGTGAATTTTTCAAACTGCCAGATCGCTTCCCTGCTTGTTTTGAGGAATGATTTATCCAGGTCCATTTCAAGTCCGAACTGTGCCGTGTTGGCAATCACAGCCCCAGCTTCTTTGAAGGCATTCTCATAATCGCGCACATATAAATACACTCTGGCAAGGAGGGCGGTGGCAGTCCATTTGTCCGCATAGATCCTGGTGCCATCCGGTCCGGTATTCTCCGTTGGAAGATCTGTCTGCGCTTCTTTCAGGTCTTTGATGATCTGTTTGTAAATATCAGCAACAGGTGTTCTGCGGTAATTCCTGGTTTCATTGAAATCCACTGTCAGTACAAGGGGCAGGTCCCCGAAAAAATTCACGAGATAGAAATAACAGAAAGCTCTTATGACTTTGGATTCTGCAGTCAGCTTTTTTCGGACACCCTGTGAGAGCGATGCAGACGTGGAACCGGCAATGCCTTCGATCACGCCATTGGCATGGTAGATAGTGGTATAGGCTGATGCCCAAAGTTCAGGCGAGATTGCGTTCTGCACAAGGACTTTGTTAGTACTGAATTGTAAAAAAGCATTTTCAGTTCCCACCATCCTGACTACCAGCTCATCTGCAGATAATCCTCCCAGGACAGTAGACAGGCCGGCACTGAAGTCGTTAGCGGCTGAGTTTTCGCCATTCCCATTGGCTAATTTCGAGTATACTCCCGCCATAGCTGATTGGGCCTGAACATCATCCCTGAATACCTGGTTAGTGGTGATGGTATCAATAGGATCATCGATAGATACAAGTTTGTCGCAGGAAGTCAGCGCAACTAATCCTGCCAGTATGAAGATGGTTTGTTTTGAAATTCGCATGGCATAGCATTAGAGGGTGAGGGAAATGTTTAAAACGATGTCTTTTGAGGGTGGCAACGTATTGATACTTTGAATATCAGGATCGAGGCCTCTGTACTTTGTGATCACGAAAATATTCTGGGTAGTGATGCTGATAGCGCCTCCTTTCAATCCAAGCTTCCGGTATTGATTTTCAGTAAGGGACCACAACAATGAAATATTGTTCATGCGCAGACTGGAGGCATCCACATAACCAAGGTTGGAAAGTTCCCTGGCGTAAGGCTGGTTGTAAGTGGTAGTGAACTTCGCATATCTGGCATTATCGCCCGGCTTCTGCCAGCGGTTATTGAACATTTCCTCCGTGATATTTCCCATTGTTCCCGGATTCTGCGACGTTCTGAATACATCCGTTCCATTTTGAAACCTGTAACTGAAGCTAAGATTCAGGGAAAGGTTTTTGTATCTCAGGGATTGATTGATACCACCTGCGAATCTTGGTCCCTGTAACACCACTTTCTGCACATCGCTCGGAAAGGTCAGGGGTGCCTGATTGAAATGAGAGCCCGGATCTATCATTCCATCCATGTTGTAATCCTGGAACTGGTAGTTACCTGTCATCGGATCCACACCCAGATAATTCAGCAGGTAAATATTCTGGATCGATTGTCCCACAACATATTTATAAAAGTCAGGTGAGTTTTCGAGACCGGGATAAGACGCCAGTATATTTTTATTGATCGCCCCATTCACACTTATTGTCCAGGCAAAATGTTTCTTTTGTACCGCCTGTACTATCAAGGCACCTTCGTATCCTTTATTCTCTATCACAGCATTCCAGTTACCATACACGGTTGGGAATCCTGTATAGATGGGTGTGGGATTGCTCAGCAACTGATCTCCTGTCCGTTTGCTGTAATAATTGAACGAAACAGACACCCTGCTTTCTTTCCCCAAACCGGCTTCCATACCGATATTGAATTCTTTACTGGACTGCCAGTGATAATCCTGGTTAACCGCGTGCATACTGATCATAGGCGCCACACCTCCATAAACCGGCATTTGTTTCCTGCCCCATTGAGTAAGGAACTGGTAATCGCTTCCTCCGTCTGATCCGGCAATTCCGTAATTGACATTGAACTTCAGCATGCTTACTGCAGGCGCAAGGGTCTTGGAGATCCAGGGCTCAGCAGTTGCTACCCAGGCAGCTCCAACCGCACCGAAATTACCGAAACGGTTACCCGGACCGAACCTGGAGGAACCATCCCTTCTTCCTGTGAGGTTCACTACATATTTGTTATCCCAGATATACTCCGCTCTTCCGAGCACACCGAAATATTTGTAAGGAGAATAAGTATTGGCGGTATAGGAAAACGGAGCAGACATAATGGAACGCAGCAGGGCATCATTGGTAAAACCAACGGCCATCGTGCTCAGGCTTTCTCTTTTTTCATTCTTGAAAGTGGCGCCGGTAAGCAAGCTGAGCTTTCCCTTACCGATCCAGGTATCGTAACTGAGTTGTGGCTCGAATGTGAACGTACTGTTCGTTCCGCGGGAATGCACAGTTTGTCCAGTTGGATTGAAAGCAGGGTTCTGAGACCTGATGGGAGTGAGCGCCCAGCTTTCATTGTTTGATCTTCCGTATCCAAGGTTGGATATGATATTCAGTCCTTTCGCCAGTTGATAAGTTATTCTGAAATTGGAGCTCAGACCATTGGTCCGGCTGTCAATTGGCCTGAACAGGTTTTGAATTTGTGTACTTTCGATCACACCATTGGTCCCTGCATATCCCCTGAAATTTATCTCTCCGGCAGAATCCAGCAGTGATGGGGCATTGGGAGGTAATTTGTTCAGTATGGGCGAACTCACCATATCAGCCGCCACATAATTGTATATCGCTGTAGCCGATACTTTCAATTTCTGGTTATTACTGGCAAAATCAACAGCCATCCTCAGATTGATCGCTTCATTCTTACCGGCCACCCTGGTAATAGGTTTGGTAGTACTGTAGTTTGCACTCAGAACAGACCGGAGCTGCGGCCCGCCACCGGAATAACTTACCATCGCATTCATA
>NZ_JBQCGW010000102.1:0-23918 GCF_051955275.1 Pseudobacter sp.
CTGGAATCACACTTCCTCCCGGTGGCACTGCCAGCGGAGACCTGACCGGCACATACCCCAACCCAACTGTTGCTGCTAACGCCATCACTTCTACCAAGATCAATGATGGTGCAGTAGGAAATACAAAAATTGCCGACGGCGCTGTTGGCGCAACCAAGCTTGCTGCCGACGCCGTAGTCACAGCTAAGATCGCTGACGGTGCAGTAAATGCCAACAAGCTCGCCACCGATGCCGTTACTTCAACAAAAATTGCAGACGATGCTGTAACCACAGCAAAAATTATCGATGGCTCAATCACAGCCGCTAAACTGGCCACAGGCCTCAGCCTGCCGCCAAACGGCTCCGCAACCGGTGACCTGGATGGTAACTACCCTGCTCCTTCAGTATCAAAACTGAAAGGCATCGGCCTCAGCGCAACTGCTCCTGTAAGCGGTGAAGTACTCACCTTCGACGGAACAGTATGGGCTCCGGCACCAGGCGGTATCAATCTTCCTTATTCAAAAACTGTAAATATCGCTACCCGCGCGCTGCACATCACCAATGATGGTGATGGAAGCCCCATCGAAGGTAGCAGCAACTCGCTCGCAGATAATGCTGCAGGTGTGGTAGGAACCATCTTGCACACAGACGCAGGCCTGGAAGCCGCTGGTGTGAAAGGTGTGAATAACGGTTCCGCTGCCCTGGCCACCAGTTTCGGTGTATTGGGTATCCACAACGGTTATGGTGTGGGTGTAAGAGGTTTCGCAGGTACAGGAACCGGCGTGGAGGCCTTCTCTACGGATGGTTTCGGTATCTATGCAAAAAGTGTGAACAGCACCGCTGCATTCGTTGAAGTGGCAGACCCTTCTGCAAATGCAGATGCCATGTCCATTGTTCACCAGGGTACTGGTATTGGTCTTACTTCTCTCAGCTATGGTGGTCATGGTATGTTTGCTGCTGCCATGGATTTCTATAAAGCAGGCCTGATGGCTGTGAACTATGGAAATGGGGAAGCTATCAACGCTTATACTGCCTCTGACGATAATGCTACGATAACTGCAGCAAATGATGGTTTGAATGCTGCTCTCAAAGGAACCAACAATGCTCCCGGTGGGAAAGGGATACATGCAGTAGCTACATCTACCGCTGGTGTTGGCGCCGGTACTGCACTGGTTGCGGAACTGGTTGGTGACCCTGAAGGTGATGTGGCTGTTTTCAAAGCAGGGGGAAATAATGTAGCACGTATCGCTGCTGACGGAACCGGTTACTTCAATGGTGGTGTACTGTCAAGCGGTGCTGACGTTGCAGAGCTCTTCGATGTTGAAGGTGCCCGCTCTGCTTACGAAGCAGGCGATGTTCTGGTGATCTCCGGATCTACAGACCGCATGGTGGCCAAATCCGCTGAGCCTTACTCTACGCTGGTTGCAGGTGTATATGCTACCAAACCAGGTCTGATGCTTACTGAAAAAGATGCACACAAAAGCCTCCTCGACAAAATGGTGCCTATGGGTGTGATCGGAGTGATCCCTACCAAGGTTTGCCTGGAAGGTGGCGCTATAAAAAGAGGCGACCTGCTGGTTACTTCTTCCATCCCCGGCGTTGCCATGAAGGCTGATCTCAACAAAGTGAGAGTAGGACAGGTGCTGGGTAAAGCACTGCAGGACTATAACGCAGGCTCTGTTGGAAAGATCAATGTGCTGGTAAGCGTTAAGTAAGAATCAAAACAGTAAACAATGAAAGCATCATACCTTTTCGGAGTACTGCTGATCCTGGCAACAGCCATCTCCAATATGGCGATGGCCCAGGACCCAAAAACGGTGAGAGCCATGGAAGGCAAAACCCCGCAATCCATCAAGGATGCAATGGCTAAAAGGGCGGTGCATGCAAATAACAGCAGGAGGCTGGCGCCCACCTCAGTGCGCCCCCTGCAAATGAATGCAAGCCGTTCGCCCAAACCTATTGACGATCATGTACTGCGCATCTTGCTCGAAAGAAGGTCAAGGCCCAATGCCAGACCATCACAGGCTCTTGCCAATGTAAACAGAAGCCAGGGCATGTCGCAACCGATGATGCAGGGAAACAGAAATCAGGTTCACCGCTCCGCACAGCCAACAGAACAGATAAGGGCAGCAGAGCGCGAAGAGATGAAAACCAAAATGCTCGCCCGCTTGAAAAGAAAACCCTGAGAAGTCAGGAAACAGTAATACATTTGAGTCATTAATTTATTGCATCGGGGTGCTATACAAGTAGCTGAGATGATACCCGGGAACCTGAACTGGTTAATACCAGCGGAGGGAATGCAAGGTGACACTGATATAACTGAAATAATTATATTCAGCATAAGCCACATTTCTCCGGGCAGGAAATGTGGCTTTTTCTTTTGCCGCATTTCTGCCCCGATCCCCATCCATTCCTGATGCAGTTTAAAAAAACTGTTTTTATGGAATTACAACAACTTACCAAAGGGATCAGAACCTGGCAGCAACGCCCGGAATGGTTTTTCAACAGGGATCAGACAGACACTTACGAACAATGGTACGAAGGCCGCTACAAACGAGCCGAGATCTGGCAGAAAAAAACCATCGGCAGCCTCCTCAAAAAAGATGAACGCATCAAAACGCTCCTCGAATTCGGATGTGGTACCACAAGGTTCACCAGGTGGTGGCACCAGATAGGCATACAAGCCACAGGAGCCGACCTCTCCCCCTTTATGCTCGGACAGGCAATACATCTCTTCGATGGCAACCTGGCCCTGGCAGACGCGCACTACATGCCTTTTAAAGACCAGACCTTTGATGCCCTCGCCTTCATTACCACTTTTGAATATTACAAAGATCCCATCCAGGTGATCCGCGAAGCACGCCGTGTAGCTAAACATGGTATCGTGTTTGGAATGATGAACCGCAATTCGCCCAAGTTCATCCGCCGCCGCGTACAACAGGCTTTCGGAAAGAACCCCTTCTACGTGACTGCCACTTTTTATACACCTGATACACTCATCAGTAAAATCAACGAAGCACTCAAAGGAGAGAACTATACCATCGAATGGACCTGTACAGGTCTTCCCAAATGGTTCCCGGTACAGCAATGGGGCGTTCCTTACGGAGATTTCTTCGCCTTATTCGTTCAATTCAAATGAGCAACAACATGACCGCATTTGCCGACAGTGGAAAAGTGCATATGGACCTGTTCAACCAGTTGATCTATCCATATCATGGCGCTCCTGACAGTAACCTGATCGCCGGTCCTGAATATGGAGTTGATGTTGCACTGGTTGAGTTGCCCGGCAATTATGCCATGGCCCTCACCAGCGACCCGCTCTCCTGGATCCCCACCCTCGGATTGCAGGAGTCCGCCTGGCTTTCTGTGCATCTCATGGCCAATGATATTGCTACCACTTCGCAGGCCCCGCAATTTGCACAGTTGGTATTGAACCTGCCTGAATCCTGCACCAGCATTGAGTTTGAAGCATACTGGATGCATATTCATAACTATTGCAAAGAAATAGGAGTAACCATAACCGGCGGCCACACCGGCAAAGCCGCAGGCATGCAATCAACCCTGGCCGGTGGCGGCACCATGATCACAGTAGCAAAGACCGGTGACCTGCTTTTGAGCAAATATGCACAGCCGGGCGATTTTATTGTTGTTACCAAAGAAGCCGCACAGATTGCCAGCTCCATACTGGCGCTGAGCTTCCCGGACCTGGTCAGATCGAAATGCGGTCAGCAAAACTGGAGACAGGCAGCGGACCTCTTTTATGAAACCAGTTCCTTACAGGCAGGATTATGCGCAGCTGCAATAAATGCGAAGCATCAGACAAAATCAGTAACTGCCATGCACGATGTAACCGAAGGCGGCATCCTGGGAGCCATCTACGAAATGGCCACCGCATCAGGGTGCGGCGCTTTCCTGCATGAAGATCAGCTTCCCATCGGACCAGCCCAGCAGGCTGTTTGTTCGTTGTTCGGCATCGATCCATACTCCTGCGTGGGAGCAGGTTCCATGATCATGGCTGTAAAACCCGGCAGGGAAGAAGAACTGTTGCTGACCCTGCAGCAAAACAATATCAAAGCCACGCTGGTTGGGCAGTTCACTGATAAATCAGAAAGCATACGCATGCAGAAGAAAGACAAGCTCGTAACGCTTGGTCAACCTGGTGCTGATCCCTACTGGAACGCATTCTTTCAAGCCTTCAAAAACGGATGGAAATGAATAAAGAATTTAAAAAGATAAAAGGCGGCGTTTACCTGGTGCTGGATCCTGCCAGCCTTGATGACGGTAAATTGAAGAAAGTCAGACAGGCCCTGGACAGTGGTCTCGCTGCCATTCAATTATGGAATAATTGGATGGATGTGAAAGACCGCGCTGCTGTTGTGCAGTACGTGGTGAAGCTGGCAAAGCCTTTCCAGGTTCCGGTACTTGTCAACGAAAACTGGGAACTGCTGACAGAAACGGATGCTGATGGCATCCATTTCGATCAGCCTTCACAAAATCTCAGCCTGATCAGAGGGGCCATCGGAAGGCCGCTGATCACAGGCATCACCTGCGGCAATAACCTGGATAACGTTCAATTTGCCATCGAACAGAAAATGGATTATATCTCTTTCTGTTCTGTATTTCCATCAGGCTCCGCCAACAGTTGCGAATGGGTACAACCCGCCACCATTGCGGCTGCCAGGGCTATGAGCGATATGACCATCTTTGCGGCCGGAGGCATTACTGCCCAAAATCTGCCAGCATTGCTTCCAACAGGTCTGGATGGGATCGCCGTGATCAACAGTATCATGAAAGCCGAAGATCCCTCAGCAGTGACCAGCCAGTTCAACCAGATCCTTCAACAACAAAAAATTAACTAGTATGCATCCCGGTTTCATAAAACAACTCTGTTGTCCCTTCGATAAAAAAGATCTTACACTGAAAGTGTTTGCCACTGATACCAACAATCATATCATTGAAGGATTGCTAAGTTGCGAACATTGCAGCAGGTACTACCCCATTATTCATGGTGTACCCATCATGAGCCCCGATGAATACCGGGAATGGTCACTCGAAGCCCCCGTTGTAAAGCAATGGGAGCATAAACTGGAAGGAAAGAAGCTGGAATCATTCCGCCTGGAGAACAACAAGCCTGAAAGATTAAATAGCTGAAGGCTTTGCCGGAACAAGGAAGCTGATCATCTCCGGCAGGAGCTCAATCACTGCAGGGAATGGCGGCTCATCCTTTTTCTCAAGCATGTCATCCACATGTACCTGCGCGCCTGCCCATTCAAGATGCACACGTCTGCATGAAAGAGAATGGAATGGTGGTGTGGCTTCTTCTTTATTTAAGCGGTGTTGAAGATATTCAATGAGTTTGGTGCGCTCATCCTCGCGGATCCAGACTGCATCAAAACGGCCGTCTCCGGGATCTGCCTGGGGAGCCAGTTTGAGATTGGGGCCGATGGAATTGGTATTCAGGATCTCCAGCAAAAGATATTCTCCGGAATAGTCGTTGCCATCCAACTCCAGCTTGCAGTAACGGGATTTAGCGGTGGCTACGATTTCAAGAAGGGTCGAGAGTGCCAGTTCCAGCGACTCCTCTGCTGTTTCTGGAATGTCATCGATCTTCTTCATCACTTTGATGAGTTTTGGGAATAGGCCAAAGCCAACACCTTCCAGGAATAACTCTTCACTGCCTTCCTGCCTGAATAGGCCCAGGTCAAATTTTTTGACCAGGCCCGGCTTCCAGCTTTCAACAAGATCTTCCAGTTCTCCGCTGAGCCCCAGCGTGCTGGCTATATTGTTAGCAGTGCCTGCGGGCAGCAGGGCCATCGGGATCTTATCGTTCAACTTTTGCTCAACCATCTTCCTGGCAACCTTTCCCACAGTTCCATCACCGCCCGCTACAATGATCAGGTCAACTTCAGGATCAAGGGTATCCCAGCCTTCTTTTTTTGTTGAAAAATATCTACAGTCGTAACCCTGGGATCCCAACAGATCGAGCAATTTTTTCTTTGAATGCTCCTGATCTCCGGCGCCAGGGTTGTGGATTAACATGGCCAATTTCATACGTTGATTTGTTTTGATAATAGTATTCCAACTGTAGGGCCAGTGGCATGATTATGATAGGCTTTTTTGCATGAGAATACTAGTAACCAACGATGATGGAATTTATAGCCCGGGCATTGCGGCCCTGGCGAAGATCGCTTCCCGCTTCGGGGAGGTGCTGGTAGTTGCGCCGGATGTGGAACAGTCTTCTATGGGGCATGCCATCACGGCCTCCCGGCCACTCTTCTATAAAAAATCTCCCGTAACATTCGAAGGAATGGAAGCATACAGGGTGAATGGCACGCCAGCAGACTGCGTGGCACTGGGAACCCATATGTGGGCAGATATTGAAGTGGTGTTATCCGGGATCAACATGGGGCTGAACCTTGGTAACGGTATGTGGCACTCGGGCACCCTGGCTGCGGCCAAACAGGCAGCCCTGCTGGGTTTGAGAGGAATTGCCCTCAGTACTGTTGCCGGTAAAACAGAGCCCGATTTTGAGAGCCTGGCGCCCTATGTTGAAAGAACGCTCAGCCGTCTGCTGGAAATGAAAACAGCAAACCTGCTGAATGTAAATTTTCCACCAACACCCAAAGGCATCAAATGGACGAGGCAGTCGGTCCGCTTTTATGATGGCAAGATCGTTCCCGGCATGGATCCGATGGGAAGGAAGCATTACTGGTTCACGGTAATACCGCTTGAGCCTGCGGAAGAAGGAACGGACAGGTGGGCTATAGAAAATGAATACGTAAGTGTAACGCCGCTGCGGCTCGACCTGACGGATGAGTCACAATTGAAAGAAATGATCGATCAGTCGTAACCGTTATTGTTTTATGGCTCTTTCGGCTTTCACCCTGCGTTTGCTTTCGAGGTACTTTTTGTGCACAACTTCGCCCATCGGCTTCTCATATACCTTGCTTTCCACCCAGGATACTATATCCAGGTAGGCAAAGGCGCGGGTCTCAAATCGATTTCCTTCCAGGTGCTTGATCTTTTGCAGGAATTTTTCCAGTTCCGGCTTCAGCTTTCTGGGAGAAACATCAAATGAACTGCGAAGGAACTTGAACATTTCTTCTTCCACAGCCGTAAGATTCTGCATCTTGGCCATGAAGCGGTACACGCTTTTGATCAGGGATTCCATGATATCATAGTTGCCCATTTCATAGTGCGCCATCAGGTGAAGCAGCCGTGCATAACATTGAAGATCCACCCGGAGATCAGGAACAGAAACATTCATGATCTTCATCAGGTAGTCGATAGAAGTGGAATAATCCCCCGCACCGAAATACAGTGTGGCGAATTTGTAATTGAACACCAGGATCCGGTGTGTGTCTACATATAGTTCGTAATCGCTGAGGTCTTTAGCTATTTCAGGTACAATCTTCAACCCTTCCTTGAAGGTTCCCTGCATCAGGTGCTGATTGAGCCTTGCTGCACTGATATATACGAAGGTGTGTACCCTGAAATTGTCGTGCACATTGGCAAGATCCGTTTTGGCGTATTCCTGGAACTTGCGGAGCGTGAGATCGAACTGGTCGAAATTGCGCAGGTCGAAATGCGCATTGAGCAGGTTGTGCATACCTTTTACGTAGTGACCAGGCTCAACGGAGATCATCTCCCGCTGCTCATCAAACAACTCGATCCATTTTTTACTGTTGCGATAGTACATCAGCCAGTCCTGGCGGATGAATGCATACCAGCAATAGCTTTGATAGAGGTAAAGGCGCTCGTACCAGTCTGTAACCTTGTGCGCATTTACGGGCAGGTTGGTGCTGAAGAAGGCCTTGATATCCTGCTCCTCTTCCTCATTACGGGCATGGCCGTTGCGGATGAACCAGCGGTACATCAGAAGGGCGAGGTTGGAAAGTTTTACCACACTGTCGATATGCTGGCTGATCTCAAGGGCTTCTGCTGCCAGCAGGTCTGTCTTTTCCTGTGAGCTCCTTGTGATGTGAAGGGTTTCGATCTTCTTCTCCAGCGATATCACCTGGGCGAGGTAATTATATTTATGATTGGCTTTTGCGAGCTCTTTTGCTTTCTCAAGGATCTTGAGCGCCTGAATTTTCAGGCCTTTGTTATACAGTACGCGTGCATAATCCAGCTGCTCGCTCAGCTGAAGGTCTATATTTTCGGCAGTTTTCAGCAGCCGCAATCCTGCTAACAACTGTTTGTAAAGATGCGTTTTGAGATTGGCTAACTGTGGTTTAGTGATAGGAGAAAGCTTTTTCATCAGCACTTTCTCATCATACTCGGGCAATTTATCCAATGCATCGAACAGCTGAACGATCTTGAGATCCTCCTTGGTGGAACTTCTGGTGATATAAAGCTTGAAATGTCGCTTTTCCGACTTCTCCAGAGATCGAACTAACTGAAATAATGCATCCGTAAATGGGTTGGCCCTCATATTAAAATTCTCCTGAAACGCACGCCCGGTAGGGGTTTTAAGATTTAATTATCAGCTTTGGCATGATAAAATCCGCAATAAGTTGTTTTGTACACGGTTATTTCCCGTCTTATTTTTACATCGGATTTGAAGCACATATGGCCAAGCAATCGTAAAGCAGGCAATTGAAAGAGGCAAAAAGACAAAGTGACAAGCAAGCAGTGTAGAGGCCAAAATTCAAATCCACTCGAAAATAGAATTTGAAGAATTTTCATATGGCAAGCAATCGTTAGAGGTCATCTGTTTCTACAGAAGACCCTTTTTTTTTACGGCTGCAATATAATACAAATTATTTGCGCGTACTATAGAAGCCAAAAATTCTCCAAGGAAATGTTAAAGCTTTAGCCAATCCCGCTCCTTTCGCAGTATCGCAATACCATTCCCCGCTCAAAAACACGAAATTTAGAGGCATACACTTCCTTTTTACTCATTTAATGCCTCCATTCTATGCAGTTCAACAAACTGAACAACCTGTTCGGCTGGCTTGTGTGCCTGACCGCCTGCACAGTTTATTTCCTGACATTAGAACCAACCACCAGCTTTTGGGACTGCGGAGAGTTCATCTCCAGCGCCGATAAGCTCCAGGTGCCACATCCGCCAGGATCGCCCCTTTTCATTCTGATGGGAAGGTTTTTTGTGATCCTCTTTGGAGATAATCCGCAAACGGCCGCCATTGCCGTGAACAGCCTCAGCGCTATAGCCAGCGGCTTTACCGTCCTCTTTCTTTTCTGGACCATCACTTATTTTGCCAGGAAGCTGATACAGCCTGCATCAGGGGCTATAATGACTGCACAGCAGGTGTTCACAGTGCTCAGCGCTGGTATGATCGGGTCGCTGGCTTTTGCCTTCTCCGACTCATTCTGGTTCAGTGCTGTGGAAGGCGAAGTGTATGCACTCAGCTCCTTTTTTACCGCCCTTGTATTCTGGGCCATCTTTAAATGGGAAGCCCGTGCTGATCAACCCGGCGCAGACCGCTGGCTGATCTTCATCTTTTTTATGATGGGAATTTCCATTGGAGTTCACCTGCTGAACCTGCTGACCATTCCCGCCATCATCATGGTGTATTATTTTAAAAGATATAAATTCTCCAAACGCGGCGCTATCATGGCTTTCATTGCAGGATGCGCTATCACGGTGTTCATCATGAAATTTGTGATCCAGAGCACCGTCCGGGCCGCTGGTAAGTTTGATCTCTTCTTCACCAATGAACTGGGCATGCCCTTTTTCACAGGGTTCATCCTGTTCTTTGTTATTATCACGGCTATAATGCTCTTTGCCATACGGCACTCCAACAGGAAGAAATGGTACAAGACCAACCTCGCCCTCTGGTGCAGCCTCTTTGTTGTGCTCGGCTTTTCCACTTATTCCACCACCCTCATCCGTTCCAATGCAGACCCTGCGCTGGATATGTTCAGCGTGGACAATCCCATGACCCTGGCCTCCTATCTTGGTCGTGAAAGTTATAACGACTGGCCCTTGCTCATTGGCCCTGATTTCACAGAACGCGCTCCCTTCAAAAAAGTGGGAGATCAGTATGTAAAGGGAGAAAAGAAATACGAAGTGGCCGGTCCCAGCTATTCGCAGGACTGGGCCAATGCTCCCGGTGCGCATCTCTTCCCACGTATGTGGGACAATAATAATGACCGCGGACAGGTGACCAACTACTATAATTTTTCCGGTCTCGAAGAAGGCGAAACGCCTACCATGAAAGACAATATCAATTATTTCACCCGCTACCAGGCAGGCTGGATGTACATGCGCTATTTCATGTGGAATTTCGCCGGAAGGCAGAACGACCTGCAGGGATACGGCAACCCACGCGACAGTAACTTCATCAGCGGGGTCTCATTTGTTGATAACAGTCTTTACGGTAACCAGGAGAAAATGCCCGATACTGCCCGCGCCGAAAACAAAGCACATAACAGGCTCTTCATGCTGCCACTGGCACTCGGACTGGTGGGACTTTTTTTTCAGTTGAAGCGCAATAGTAAAGACTGGGTGGTGAACAGTCTCTTTTTCCTGGTCACCGGCTTGGGTATAGTAGTGTTCCTGAATCAATCCGGGATCCAACCGCGGGAGCGGGATTATGCCTTTGTAGGCTCTTTCTATGCCTTTGCCGTTTGGATAGGTCTGGGGGTGATCGGCCTCATCAATTACACGCAACGATATATTAAAAAGCCGGCAGCAGCCTGGGCTACATCCGCTCTCTGTTTCCTGGCAGTACCCATGCTGATGGCAAACCAGGAATGGGATGATCATGATCGCAGTGGTAAAACCCTGGCCCGCGATATCGCCCGCAACTACCTGGAAAGCTGTCCACCAAATGCCATCCTCATCACAGCCGAAGACAATGATACCTATCCCATCTGGTATCTCCAGGAAGTGGAAGGTGTGCGCCGTGATGTGCGCGTAGTGATTTCCACCATGATCGGCAACGACTGGTGCATCGATCAGCTTCGCTACAAAGTGAACAACAGCGCGCCCATCGATGTGATATTCTCTAAAGAGCAGGTGGCTGGTAATAAGCTGGGCATCGTTTACTTCAACAATAAGATCCAGGGCTTCGATCCCGATAAACACTATGATCTCTATGACGCCATGAAGAATATGGTGGGTAGTGAAGACAGTCGGTTTACCTCTATGAGCGAAGACGGAGAAACCTACCATATACTGCCGGTGAATAAGTTCAGCATTCCTGTTGATCCCGCCAAAGCCATCGCCAGTGGGGCTGCGCACCAGGGAGAACAGATCCAGGAACAGTTGTTGCTCGATTTCTCTAAGAAGAATTATCTCTTCAAACATGAGTTGACTCCGCTTGCCATCATTGCCGCCAACAAATGGGAAAGGCCTGTATGCTTCGCTTCTTCATCTACGGCAGATGATTATGGGCTGAGCAAGTATGTAAGATCAAAAGGACTGGTATATCAGCTCAGCCCTGTACCTGACAGTGAGGTAGACAATGAAACTGCCTACAACACCGTGATGAAGCATTTCGTGTACGGCAATACTCAAAAGGCAGGCATCTACCTCGACGAGACCAATCGCATGCGGCTGAATCTGATCAAAGCTGCCCACGTGCAGATCGCAATGAGCCTGGCCCGCTCCGGCGACAAGGAGCGTGCAAAGCAGGTGCTGCGCAGGTTTGATCAGAATGTCAGTCCAGCTAACCTGCCCTATGGATTTACCTCCAACAGGGGCAACCAGCATAATTTCATTTCGCTGCAGTTCCTGCACGCCTGCTACCTGGCCGGTGATACGGAACTGGCAAAGAAAGTGTCTGATTCCATACGAAGGGACCTGGTACAGCAAATGGAATATTACCGTTCCCTGGGCGAAGAGCAGCAGGGAGATGAGCAGCTTGCCCGGCATGCATACATGATCCTGGAGGGAAAGGATGGAGCGCTCAGCAATCGCCAGGTATCCTTTGCACAGGATATTCTCAGCAGCTTCCAGATGTTGCACCAGCTGGATGCATGGGTGAAACAGCCCGCCAGTCTTTAAAGGAATTAAAAATACATAGCGGCAACACAGGATGGTGTTGCCGCTTTTCTTTTTAGATTTGTTGCTTTAACCGAAGGATATGCAGTACGCCAGATCTGTTGTGGCCATTTTGCTGATACTTGTTTTTGCAGGATGCTCCGAGACTTCAAAATACCCCCTTGTGGAAATCAGTACAAGGCAGGGCGATATCATAATAGAGCTTTATCCCGATAAAGCCCCAAAGACCGTTGCTGCATTCTTATCCTATGTGGAAAAGGATCTTTATAACAATGCCAGCTTTTACCGCGTGCTCAACGATGAGAACCAGCCGAGCAATGCAGCCAAGGCAAACCTCATCCAGGGCGGTTTGTACCGGTCTAAGAAAACGCCTGATCTTGCCGGTGTTCCACATGAGACCACAAAACAGAGCGGCATCCTTCACAAAGACGGCGTAGTGTCCCTGGCCAGGCTGGAGCCAGGTACTGCTACCGCAGAATTCTTCATTTGTGTGGGGGATCAGCCCGGCTTCGACTTCGGAGGGGCCAATAATGCAGACGGACAGGGCTATGCGGCTTTCGGGAGAGTGATCAAAGGGCTGGACATTGTCCGCAAGATCTACAACCTCCCGGAAGACAATCAGTACTTCGATCCCCCCGTTCCTATTTTCGATATCAAAAAGTTGTAGGGTTCCTTTAGCTGCTTGCTTATCTTCGCGGCCTCAAAAACCGTAGTACAATGACAGGCATAGACAGCGTACAGTTGGAGAAAGTGGTAGTGCATAAGATCGGGAACCCTTCCCGAGGCGAAGATCTGCACCTGAGCGAAAACGCACTTACCCTGAACGATGAAATTGTACGAGGACTGCTGACCAAATATTTCCTCGGCTCCTTCAATGAAAATGAGCTCTACCACTTCACGCATATCAGCGATCTGCAGATGAATGAAGTGTACAGGTATGTGTCTGCTATTTTTGAAGACCGCGAGACCTTTATGGAGCAGGCAGCCTATATCGCGCGGTTCCTGTATACAAAATCAACCCACGTTAAAGTAAAGGAAGGAGAACTGTATGTAGTGCAGTTCGACAATGTTCCTTTCGAAGGAGAATATATTCCCGCCATCGGCATCTTCAAGTCTGAAACCAAGGAGAGCTTTCTCAGGGTATTTCCGCATGGACAGAGTTATGAAGTTTTGCATGAAGAAGGGCTTAACATCAACAAGATGGACAAGGGCTGTCTGGTGTTCAGGTCAAATACGGCAGAAGGGTTCAAGGTTTGTGTGGTAGACAGCACCAACAAAAACAACGATGCCCAGTACTGGGTGGAAGAGTTCCTGCAGGTAACACCTTACTCAGACAGCTATCACAATACAGATAAGGTTCTCAGCCTTTGCAAGCAGTTTATCACTAATGAGTACGCAGAAAAATTCGATGTCTCCAAAAGTGATCAGATAGATATGCTCAACCGGAGCATGGATTATTTTAAATCGAAGGAGCAGTTCAGTCTTCAGGAGTTTGCGCAGGAAGTGATCCATCACGAAGAGGTGGTGGATAGTTTTATGGATTACAAGAAGAACTTCGAGGCGGCGAAAAATTTTGAGCTCAATGATGAATTTGCCATTCACATCAATGCAGTAAAAAAACAGCAGCGTGTTTTCAAAACCGTGCTCAAGCTGGATAAGAACTTCCATATCTACATTCACGGAAGAAGGGATCTGATAGAGAAAGGGGTGGATGAGATGAGTGGGAAGAAGTATTACAAGATCTTTTTTGATGAAGAAACCTAAGGAGCAGTTTACTTTGTAAGTATCCGCAAGCCAGAATACAACTTACTGTTATCTAACATCCGGTAGCCTGTTTTTTTATTGGAAACAAACTGGAGGATTACTTTTGAGTTTAGGAATGGGAATGCCTACCTGGTGGATTATCTTGATTATCATTAAAATGAGTTGTTATGCTGAAAAGAGGAATGAAGCCTAGTCACCCGGGGCGTATTTTGAAGAACTTGTATATTGAACCATTGGGTTTAAATCTAACTTTTGCAGCCAGGAATCTTGGAGTAACAAGAAAGACCCTTTCCCTGATCCTGAACGAGCATCAGGGAATTAGCGCTGAAATGGCTTTGCGTTTGGCAAAAGCCTTTAAAACAACGCCAGAGAGTTGGATGAACTTACAATATAACTTTGATCTGTGGGAGGCAAGCCAAAAAGTAAATCTTGCAAAAATTGTAGTTTTCAAAAAAATGAAAATGGCTCCTGAAGCGAAAGCCGCACCAAAAATTACTAAAAAATCCTCCTTAAAAAAATCCGCATAAAAACAAAGCGGGCAGACCAACCGGTCTGCCCGTTTTGCTTTGCGCCAGGAAAAACAGGATCCTTTTCCGTAAACCCAAGATCCTGCTGCACTGGCTGACTAAGCCATCTTTTCCTGGGCATTAGAAACAATGATCCGTTTATTCACAGCAGCTGACGCGCCATTACCGGAATTATCCTTATTGGAATTTCTGTATTTCGCAAGATTGATCAGCAGCACACTTCCCAGAATGATCGCCAGTCCCACCAGCTGCCAGAGGCTCATCACTTCATTGGCGAAGAACACTCCCAGTAATACGGCCACCACAGGGTTTACATATGCATAAGTACTTACCTGTGTTGGGCTGCGTACCTGTAACAGCCATACATATGCGCTGAATGCCAGTACGGAACCGAATACTATCAGGTACCCAAGAGAGAACCAGGCCCCGCTGCTCACTGCAGCAAAGCTGAACGCTTTCCATTCGCCGGCAATGAAACTGCCTGGCAGGAACACAAATCCTGCTGTGAGCATCTGCCAGGTGGTATTCACCAGGGCAGATCCTTTTGAATTGTATTTGGAATAAATAGAACCACCAGCCCAACTGATACAGCCTACCAGCACTATGAGCAGGCCGGCCAGGGTTTCACCGCCGCCGGGCGTATTCATGATAGCATCCAGCTGGTCACTCAGCAGCAGCACTACGCCTATAAAACCAACAATAAGTCCGATAATGGTGGAGGCGCTGCGGAAATTCTCTTTCCATTTAGGTTTCTCCAGCAGTACAAACCAGATGGGAGCGGAAGAGATCCAAACGGCCACCAGGGAGCTGGGCAATGTTTTCTCGGCCCAGATCACACAGCCATTACCAACAAACAACAGCAGCACGCCGGTAATGATGGCGGCCTTTGCCTGTTGCGGATCCCAGAGTTTCTCTCCTTTGATCAGGCACCAGGTCAGCATAATGGATCCGGCAACCAGGAAGCGAAGCGCTCCCATGATCAGTGGAGGGAAATCATGAACAGCCTTCTGAATGAAAAAATAAGTGGAGCCCCAAACAAGGTACACAGTGGCGAAGGCTAGGATCACCATTACAGTAGACACGGGCTTTTTGGTTACAGTTGACATACATTTTACTTTTTTGGAATGACCAGTTGCTGTTGCTCTTTTACGGTTTCCAAAACGATGGTTGTTTTGGTGGATGAAATATTCGGGATCTTTTGCAGGGAGTTTCGCATCAAATGCATGAGTGAGGCAGAATCGGCGGTACGGACCTTGATCAGGTAGCAATCTTCGCCTGCTATATGATGTACTTCCTGCACTTCGGGTATCAGTGCAAGGGCTTTGGAAGTGTCACCACTACAGGAGAATCCTTCGGAGGAGCGTATGAAAATAAAAGCGAGGAGTTTCTGTTGAATAGCGGCAGGGTTTACCTGCGCCGTGTAACGGACAATCACATTCCTGTTCTCCAGTTTCTTCACCCGCTCCAGCACAGCGGAAGGAGCCATGTTCAGCTCACGCGCAAGATCTGCATTGGAGATCCTGGCATTCGCCTGCATCAGTTCTAAGATCTGGAGGTCAGTATTATCGAGAGTGATTTCCATTCCGGCTAATTTTCTGTAAATCTAAAATTATTCTGAATAATATTCGGCCGGGATCGGAAATTTGGAATTTATTCAGTTTTTGCGGGTCGATGGCCGAACAATAATCGGAAGTTCGCTGGCTTTGCCCGGGTGAAACCGAATTTTATTCGGGAGCGGCAGTGTGCAGAGGTGCCGGAATGAGCAGGGTGAGCGTGAGATCACGGGGGTATGCCAGGGGCAGGCCCGTTCCTCCCCACCTGCATAAATTCCTTATTGCCAAAATCCAAAGCCTCCATATATTTACCGAAATCAGTAAATCAGTCAATAATGGACATTAGCGGAAAGATCCTCTCCTTTCTTCCTGTACAAACAGGACAGGGAAAGAACGGCACCTGGAAAAAACAGGAATTCATTCTCGAAACAGGCGACACCTACCCCAAAAAAGTATGCATAGCAGTATGGG
The DNA here is from genome assembly GCF_051955275.1 of Pseudobacter sp. Lineage (NCBI taxonomy): Bacteria > Pseudomonadati > Bacteroidota > Chitinophagia > Chitinophagales > Chitinophagaceae > Pseudobacter > Pseudobacter sp. The sequence goes on from NZ_JBQCGW010000102.1 coordinate 16,266, forward strand.
GCGATAAAATAGACATTGCAAGCATCAAACCCGGAGAACCGGTAACTGTATCATTTGATGTGGAAAGCCGCGAGTTCAACGGTCGCTGGTATACAGACGTGAAAGCATGGAAAGTGGTGCGCACTGCAGGCGGCGGCGGTAATACCGCTGTACCTGATGGCCCTCCCGGATTTGAACCCGGAGGCGCGGATGACGACCTGCCCTTTTAAAAAACGACGGTTCAGCAGGCAAATTATCCGGTTCAGTTTTCCCGTATCGGAATATTGCCACTGAAATAAATCAACATTATGAAAAGGATCAATGCGAGTAATTTCGGTTGATCCTTTTTATTATGCGTAAACTGTATGTGATTGTATGGATGCTGCTGGTGCAGACAGCACTGGCGCAACCTGCCGGCGATGGAGACATAACCGTAACCGTCAATAATAAACAACAGCAGCCGCTGGCACTCGCCTCGGTAGCTGTGCTCAAAGTCAGAGATTCCTCCCTGGTGCTCACGCGGATTACCGATTCTGCCGGCCGGGTGACTTTTGAAAATATGCCCGCCGGATCCTACCTGCTCCGCATCACCATGGTCAATCATATGACACAGTATGCAGGGCCTGTAGAAGTGGCAACAGGCGCAGCCAATCTCCCGCTTTCCATCACCCTGCTCCGGTCAGACGCCTCCCTCCAGGAAGTGACTGTCTCCGCGCGAAGGCCATTGATCAGGGTTGCTCCGGACCGAACCATCGTTTCGGTAGACAATAGTATTACCAGCACCGGCGCTACCGTATTGGAAGTGCTGGAGAAATCTCCCGGTGTTTCGGTTGACCGTGATGGTAATGTGAGCCTCAAAGGCAGGTCAAACGTACTGATACTGGTAGATGGTAAACCAACATATCTCTCCGGCTCAGATCTCAGCAATTTCCTCAGCGGCATGTCCGCAGCTCAGCTGGAGTCAATAGAACTGATGGACAACCCGCCCAGCAAGTACGATGCTGTTGGCAACGCAGGGGTGATCAATATCAAAACAAAAAAGAGTAAACAACAGGGTTTCAACGGAACCCTCAGCACTGCCTGGCAGCAGGGAAGGAAACAACGTTCCATTCATAGCCTCGGTCTTAACTACAGGCAGGGACCGCTCAATGCTTTCATGAACTACAGTCTCAATGAAGGCGGGTATATCATGTACCTCTATGCGCTCCGTAAATATTTCGATCCCGGAACCACCAATCCCAATGCCATCCTGCAACAACCCACAACAATTCAGGGACGCGGTCAGAATCATTCTTTGAAACTTGGTATGGATTACTCCATCAGTAAGAAAACAACCATTGGCCTGCTTGCGAATGGTTTCTATCAGTATCGCCAAACCCGGAACAGTGCGGTTGCTGAATGGCTTGATAACAATTACCGGAAAGATTCAGTGATAAACAGTGCCGGCAGAAGCTCGCTCAACTGGCGGAACGGCGCAGTGAACCTGAATGCGAGGCATAACTTCAGTTCCACACAGGAGCTGACCGTAGACCTCGACTGGCTCGGCTACAATATCCGCAACTACCAGTTCTTCCTGAATAACAGGGATGGAAATAATGGATACAGCGAAGGAGAAAGAGGCGAGATCCCCACCAAAATCAGGATCATTACCGGGAAAGCGGATTACACCCGGCGTTTTGGTGAAACCATGAAGTTGGAAGCAGGATGGAAAAGCAGCCGGATCCGCACAGATAACTTCGCGGGATACGAGATCAACACTACAGGCGCCTGGGAAAACAATACCAACAAGACCAATCAGTTTGTTTACACCGAGCATATCCATGCTGCTTATGGCAACTTTGAAAAAGTATGGGAGAAGTTCACAGCCCAGGCCGGGCTCCGGTTTGAGAACACCAGTTATGATGCCCTGCAATCCGGGAACGCGCTGAGAAAGGATTCCGCTTTCTCCCGCAATTACAGCAGCCTCTTTCCCACTGCCTATCTGCAATACAAAATGGATTCGGTCAACAGCTTTACCATCAGTGCCGGCAGAAGGATCGACAGGCCCCAGTTCCAGAACCTGAATCCCTTTGAGTTCATCATCAACAAATACACCAGCCAGCGCGGAAATCCCTTTATGCTGCCACAGTACACCTGGAATGTGCAGCTGACGCATATGTACAAAGAGTGGTTGATGACCACCGTTAGTTATAGCCGGACAGAAGATTATTTTGCACAGCTCTTCCTGATTAAACCCGATGGCACTTTCCTGTACTCATATGGCAATGTGGGCAACAAGCAGCATTTCGGCCTCTCTGTGAACGTGCAGTTGCAGCCAGCGCCCTGGTGGTCTATGAACCTGCAGGCAGACCTCATTCACAAACGCTTCAGGGGCTTTGTGTGGAAAGAGCTGACGCCAACAGTTACTCAGCTGAACGCCAATATAAACAACCAGTTCAAGTTTAAGAAAGGGTGGGCCGCAGAGCTCACAGGTTATTATATTACCCGAAGCCAGGAAGACATCCAGGAAGTGGTGGAGCCCACCGGACAGGTAGGTGCCGGAATTTCAAAAGCATTGTTCAATAACAAAGCCACACTCAAACTGGCTTTCCGCGATATCTTCTATACACAGGCCATGAATGGCCTTACAGAATTCAAAGACTCAGAAGAGTATTTTGAACTACAGCGAGACACACGTGTTGGTGTGCTTTCCTTCACCTGGCGCTTCGGTAAATCCTTCAAGGGAGGTGTCAAAAGAAGCGGCAGCGCCGATGATGAAATGCGACGGGTTGGGGCCGGTGGGTAGCGTGCAGCCAATCACTCGCGTCCCAGCGGAAAATAAATGGGGCTAACCTTTTTGGTCAGGCTCACCCCATACTTTGGTAAGGTTCTTCCGCCTTATTTAAATCCTTAGATTTGTGTAACCCCGGTCCGCCGTAGCTTTACGGCATGCAGATCCTTTGGAAATATTTACAACCTCAGCGCTGGCTGATCCTGTTCTCCCTGTTACTGGCAGGGATAGCCCAGATATTGTCCCTGATAGATCCCGTGATCTTTGGTAAAATCATCGATGATTATGCAGGACAGATCAATAGCAAGCCCAGGGAAGAGTTGGTAAAGGGAGTGCTCTGGTGGCTCTTCATCGCCATCGCAATTGCCACCCTGGCCCGCGTGGCACGAGCCTTCCAGGAATATTTCACCCGGCTGGCCGTTCAGAAGTTCGGGCTGCAGATCTTCAACGATGGCCTACGGCAAACACTCCGCCTAACCTTCAGCGAATTTGAAGAACAAAGAAGTGGCGAGACCATGGCCATCCTGCAAAAAGTAAGAACAGATACGGAAAGGTTCATCAACTCCTTTATCAATATTCTCTTTTCTTCCATTGTAGGCATGGGCTTTCTCATCTGGTATGCCATCACCAAACACTGGGCGCTTATTCCCGTATTTGTGATTGGCGTGCTGGTGCTGGGCTCGCTGACCGGACTGCTCAGTAAGAAGATCAAAACCCTGCAACGTTCCATCAATAAAGAAACCAACCGCATGGCGGGGATCATCACGGAATCCCTGCGGAATATAGAACTGGTGCGTAGTCTGGGCCTCACCTTCCCGGAGATCAGGCGTCTCCGCGAATTCACCTACCGTATCTTTGAACTGGAAATGCAGAAAACCAGGAAAGTGCGCACATTGAGTTTTTTGCAGGGAACAGTATTGAATATTCTACGGCAGTCCATTCTCTTCATATTGTTGTGGCTCATCTTCGGACATGTATTGAGCACCGGCGAGCTCATCAGTATGCAGTTCATATCCAGTTCTATCTTCGGCCCGCTCCAGGATATCGGCAGCATCATTCTTTCTTATCGCGAAGCGGAAGCCTCTCTCAATACTTTTGATGTGCTCATGAACAAGCCGGTGGAGCAACGCCCTCCTGAGCCGATTGAGTTGAATGAATTGGAAAGTATCCGTTTCGAGAATGTGGTGTTCCGCCATAATACCGCCAGGCAGAATGCCATGGACGGCATTTCATTTGAATTCAAAAGAGGCGACACCGTTGCGTTTGTAGGGCCTTCAGGTTCCGGAAAATCAACACTGGTAAAGCTGCTGGTTGGATTGTACAAGCCGGTGGAAGGTGAGATCTTTTTCAATGATATACCGGCTACGCTTATACGCTACAATGAAATGAGAAAGCAGATCGGCTTTGTAACCCAGGATACACAACTGTTTGCAGGCACTATCCGGCAGAACCTACTTTTTGTGCAACCCAATGCTACTGATGACCAGATGATGACAGCCATAGAAAAAGCATCGGCCACCAATCTGGTGAGGCGCCATGAGTCCGGGCTGGATACCATGCTTGGAGAAGGCGGCCTCAAGCTCTCCGGTGGCGAAAAACAGAGGTTGTCCATTGCCCGCGCGCTGCTCCGCGAGCCCAGGCTTCTGATCTTTGATGAAGCAACTTCGGCACTCGACTCTCTTACGGAAGAGGCCATTACCCAGACTATCCGCAATATTGCTTCGCAAAGACAGCAGATCACCATCATGATTGCTCACAGGCTCAGCACCATCATGTACGCTGATAATATCATTGTGCTGGAAAAGGGCAAGATCACCGAACAGGGATCCCACGAAGAATTGCTGGAGCAGAAAGGATTATACTATGCCATGTGGAGGCAACAGATCGGGGAACGCAGGCCGGAAGCGGAAGTTTGAGGATTGTCAAGATATAGAGGGCCGTAAAATTTGAATTGATCAGGTTCGTTATAGATTCAATTATCCTGTAAAATGCCAATATATGAAAAGCAGCATCATGCTCCTGCTGGCCCTGTCTGCCTTGCTGACTGCGCTGGCTTTTGCTCCCCGTTGTAAGTCGCCCAAAGCTGAATTACCCGCAGAAAAAGAATACGCAACCTGTTATGGAAGAACGCCGTGCACGGCTTGCTCCAATTGTTCCGGATGTAAACATTGTAATGCCGGTGGCACCTGCGGTGTATGCGAAAAGAAAAAACCTGTAGCAGGTTCGTATGGCAGTTCAAATAAAAAGAAGACCAGTGAGTCCGGCAGCATCCAGTGCCGGGCGATCACAAAAAAAGGAACAAGATGTTCCCGTAATCAAAAGTCTGGAGGGTATTGCTGGCAACATGGCGGATAAGCAATGGTGCAACAACTTAGATCAACTCCACTTCTTTGGTTTTGTAAGGTTGTAAAGCAATGTTATCTGGGGGAAGATCCGTGATCAGGTAATCGATGTCCTGAATGTCTGCGATCTTCATCTTCATGGTTGAGTTCAGTTTCTCGGAGATCGCCAGTATAGCAACTTTATCTGCCGCTTTGATCATTGCTTTCTTAACCTGGATCGTTTCCCAGTCGGAGTCAGTAAGACCATTTGCAGCGTCAATAGCGTTGGTGCCGATGATACAAAGATCGGCCTTGATATTATTGAGGTACTCGAAAACTTCCCCGCTTACCGTCATCTGGCTATAGGTAGAGATCTGCCCGCCGATCACGATAGTTTTGATCATCGGTTTATCCAGTAACTCCACTGCAGAGAGTACATTCACAGTGAGGAAGGTTGCGCGAAGCGTATGCGGGATCTTCTTGATGAACTCCCTGATGGTGGTGCCACCACCGATCAGCACGATCATATCGTCTTTCAGTAATTGCAAGGCTTTTTCAGCGATCACCACTTTATTGCTTTGCGAGTAGGTCTCGGACTCATGACCGTAATGATAGGCGATTGACATAGCCCCGCCTTTTATCTTCACTACTTCTCCATCGTCTGCCAGTTCATTCACATCACGGCGGATGGTGTCTTCAGAAACACTGATCAGACCTACCAGGTCACTATAAGTCAAACGAGTATGGATATTCACCTGTTTGATGATGAGTTTTTTCCTCGCTTGTTTGGTCAGCGAGGCAGGGGGAATCTGGTCTTGTGTGTTCAGGTCCATAAAAAACGGAATTGCGCTTACTGAATGCTGTTAGAGGGTTTGCCGCAGCCGCCCCTCCATTCAAATATCCGGTAAAAATAGAATATAAGTTTAATTTTTTGCATTATTTGGGTGTCAATTAATTTTTTTGCGAAATGTCATCCTGCGGGCTATAAAATGGAGGGCAGTTTAATTGTTTGTGAAATAATAGGTTACATATAATTGCGGGTAGCCGAACATGCAATTTTTAGGTCCATTAAATGCATATTTTGCAAATAATGAGTGCAAATATTTTGCAGAAAGCGAAAAAATGAGCTAGTTTTAAGTCGAGAATTTGCATTTTTTGAAAGAAAAGTTCTAATCTAACTACTGCAATGAAAAAATTACAACTAACCTACTGGGCCAGCCGATTGCTGCTGGCATGCAGCCTCCTCTGCTGTATGACCACCCTGGCCCAGACCCCCTCATCCATCTCCGGTACCGTCTCCAGCTCCGCCGGACAAAAGATTGCAGGGGCCACCATCACACTGGTCAATAACACCAGTATTGCCACCACCACCAACAACAATGGAGAATTCACTTTAAAATTACCCGCCATTTCCGGCACCATCGAACTGCTCATTACCCATGTGGGATTTGAAAGAAAGCAGGTGAAGGTGGAACCCGGACAAACCAATATCACCATCGAGCTCAGCAATGCCAAAGCACTGGACGAAGTAGTGGTGACCGCCCTCGGTATCAAAAAAGAAAAGAAAGCACTGGCCTATGCCGTTACTGAAGTGAAGGGAGATGAGTTCACGCAGGCGCGTGAGATCAATATCGCCAATGCTTTTACCGGAAAGATCGCTGGTGTGAATGCAAGCAGTCTCGCGAGCGGGCCGGGCGGCTCCAGCCGCGTTACTATCCGTGGTAACGGTTCCTTCAGCGGAGATAACCAGCCACTCTACGTGATCAACGGCATGCCTATCGATAATACCACCAACTCCGTTCCGGCATCAGGCAACGGTTCCGTGGGGCTGAACAACGACCGTGGCGATGGTATCGCAGGCATCAACCCCGATGATATCGAAAGCATCACCGTGCTTAAAGGAGGTACCGCTGCCGCTCTTTACGGAAGCCGTGCTTCCAACGGTGTGATCATCATCACCACCAAAAAAGGCGTAAAGCAAAGAGGTATCGGGGTTGACTATAACACCACCCTCACTTACGAAACACCCAGCATCATTCCTGACTGGCAATATGAATACGGCCAGGGCCAGTTTGGTGTGAAGCCCGCTACAAAAGCGGAAGCCATCAATATGGGCCGCTTCTCCTACGGTGCAAAAATGGACGGCTCCGATGTGATCCAGTTCGACGGAGTGAAGCGTCCCTACTCTCCGCAGAAAAACAATATCAAAAACTTCTACAACACCGGCTCCACTTTCACCAACACGGTAGCCGCTTACGGTGGAAACGAAAGCATCACCTGGAGGGCTTCCCTTTCAGACATGAACAACAAGGGCATCATCCCCAATCAGAAACTGAACAAAAAGATCGCTTCCCTGTCTGTTGTATCAACACTCAGCAAGCGGGTTTCCGTTGAAGGATATGCGCAGTACAATATCGAGCGGTCTGAAAACCGTTCCGGTGTTGCCGATGCGCCCGGTAACCCAAACTGGGGAACCTATATGATCGCAAACACGGTAGACATCCGCAGCCTGGCTCCCGGTTACAATGCAGACGGAAAAGAAGTGGAGTGGAATCCTTCCGGTTTTGCCACCAACCCCTATTT
>NZ_JBQCGW010000103.1:0-54761 GCF_051955275.1 Pseudobacter sp.
ACTGAGTCCTGAAAACTGAGATCTCTTTTATGCTTTGCCGTGCAAGTTATGGAGCTACCGGCAATCAGTGCAGACAGTAATGTATATTGATGGAAGGATTGTAATCTCATGATAAAACTGTGTTGGGTTGAAGTGATGGAGCGGCAGGTGATACTGCGGTTCCGTTGAGGTCTGTGTTGGTATGAACTGCCTTTGGCTTGCGGCTGAAGTAGCTGTACACCGCGGGTATCACAAAGAGTGTGAGAACACCTGCGAATACAAGTCCACCTACCACTACAATACCCAGGGAGGCGCGGCTGCCGGATGAATTACCGAGCGACAATGCAATGGGTAATGCGCCAAAGATCATTGCCAGCGTGGTCATAAGGATGGGTCTGAAGCGGCTTGCTGCGGCTGATATAACGGCCTCGCGCACACTATAACCTTCTTTCTTCCGGTGGTTGGCGAATTCCACGATCAGGATACCGTTCTTGGTGATCAATCCTATCAGCATGATCATTCCGATCTGGCTGAAAATATTGATAGAACTGTCGCTGATCCAGAGACTAAGCAGGGCGCCGGTCACCGCCATAGGTACTGTAAGCAGGATGATGAACGGATCTATCAGGCTCTCGAACTGTGCTGCCAGCACCAGGTAGATGAGGATGATAGCGAAGATGAACGCAAACACCAGGCTGGAGCTGCTCTCCTGGTAATCGCGGCTCTGGCCGGCCAGGGATGTTCTGAAACCTGCAGGCAGGTTGTCCTTCGCGATCTTGTCCATTTCTTTCAAAGCCTCGCCCATACTCACTCCCGGAGCCGGTGTGGCCTGGATGGTAACACTGTAGCTTTGGTTGTAGCGATAGATGGCGGGCGGGCTGATGCCTTCTTTCAGGCTTACCAGGTTATCCAGTGGAACCATTTCATTGTCGGCGGATTTCAGGAAGAGGGAACGAAGGTTCTCAGGCGTAGAACGCTCTGATCTTTCCAGTTGCCCGATCACTTCATACTGACGGTCGTTATAGATGAAGTAGCCATAACGTCTTCCACTCAATGCCAGCTGAAGCGTACGGCCGATCTCCTGTGTGGAGATGCCGAGTTGTGCGGCACGCTGACGGTCGATCGAAATACTGATCTCTGGCCTGTTCACTTTGAAATCGGGGTTCACAAAGCTCAGCTTGGGATTGGAATACGCAGCACCGGTCAGCTTCGGCATCACCTCTATCAGGCTCTTGAGGTCAGGTGCCTGCACTACATATTCAATCGGCTGGTTAGAAGCAAAGCCACCGATAGTGGGGATCTGGATGGGGATCACTATCACATTCCTGAACCGGCCACTGGCTGCTACCAGTTTATCATATACCTGTTGCTGCGTCATACCGCTCTTGCGCTTATGCGGGTCTTCAAGGAATACCCACTGAAAGCCGCTGTTGGCAGGCAATACAAGGGTACCTGAACCTGCAGCAATAGAAGAGTAGGTAACATTATTGTTGAGGTCAGGAATGGAATCTGCTACATAGTTGCTGATCTCTTTCATGGATTCTTCCATGCTTTCATATGAGGTACCTTCCGGTGCTATCGCTACCAGGCCAACCAGAGAACGGTCTTCCAAAGGAGCCAGTTCTGAAGGAAGCTTTGGAGCGAGGAAATACGCCACACCAAACGAGAGCAAAAGCAAGGCAAAACCTAACCAGCGAAAACGCATGAACCCTTTCAGCAGGTTTTCATAGCCGCTGTTCAGTTTAACGAAGAATGGTTCTGTTTTGCGATAAAGCCAGTTATGATGCGCGCCGGCTTTAAGAAGATAAGCACTCATCATGGGTGAAAGTGTCAGCGCCACAAAGGCTGAGATCAATACTGATCCTGCAACCACTACCACAAACTCTTTGAAAAGTTTACCGGTGATACCACCCAGGAACATGATCGGCAGGAATACGGCGGCAAGCGTAATAGTAGTGGAAATTACTGCGAAGTAAATTTCGTTTGACCCCTTACGCGCTGCTTCAACGGGGCTCATGCCCTGTTCCATTTTCGAATAGATATTCTCGAGCACCACAATGGCATCATCCACCACTAACCCGATCGCCAGGACCAGTCCCAGCAGCGTGAGTACGTTGATGGAATAATCAGCCAGGTACATGATAAAGAAGGCTGAGATGATCGATACCGGAATGGCAACCAGCGGAATCAGTGTACTGCGCCAGTCGCGCAGGAAGAGGAAGATGATGATGGTCACCAGGCCGAATGCAAGGATCAGCGTCTCTTCCACTTCATCGAGTGAATTCTTCACAGGTACGGTGAAATCCTTGCCCAGCCTGATATTGTAATCTTTCGGAGCTGTTTTGATGATGTCTTCAAAGCGCTTGTTGAATTCGTCCACAATGGCGAGGGAGTTGGCGCCACGTTGTGGCTGCACACCGGTACCCACGCCATAGCGGGCTTGTTTTCCTTCTGCCACGATCATGGCCGTGCGTTCGTTCTGTGAACTCATGATGGCTTGCCCTACATCCCGGAAGCGAACGATCGCTCCGTTCTTTTCACTCACGATCATATTGTTGAAATCCTCTTCTGTCACAAGGCGGCCAAGCGTGCGAAGGGTCATTTCTGTTTGCTGACCTTCGATACGTCCGCTGGGAAGATCCACGTTTTCCCGTTGCAGTGCATTCTGAATGTCTGCTGGAGAAAGTCCATAGGAAGAGAGTTTCACTGGGTCCATCCTAAGGCGCATGGCGCGTTTGCGGCCGGCATACGTATCTACCAGTCGCACACCTGCTATGGATTGAAGACGTTCCTTGATATTGATGTTCACGAAATCTGTAATGTCTTCGAGACTTTTTGTATCGCTCTGCACGGTGAGGAACACCAGGAAATCAGGTGGGCCTGCCTTCTCCACGATGGTGGGCTCGATATCCGTTGGCAACTGCTGGCGGGATTTGGAGACCTTGTCGCGCACGTCATTCGCGGCTGCTTCAAGGTCTGCATTCATGTTGAACTCTACAGTGATGATGCTCACCTGTTCGCGACTTACGGAAGAAAGGGCGCGGATGCCGTTGGCTTCGGCAATGGCTTCCTCCAATGGCTTGGTCACCTGCGAGGCTATGATATCGGCGCTGGCGCCGGGATATACTGTTGTTACTGTTACGATGGGCGAATCTGTCACGGGATACTCGCGGGTACCCAGGAAAGTATAGCCCACTATGCCAAATAAGATCAAAAGGACTGACATCACCCCCGCCAGTACCGGCCTGGAGATGCTCATTTGTGAAATGGCGCTCATATAATTATTTGTAAGAAGTCAATAGTAGGGCAGTGCAGTACAGTGTAATACACTGCCCGTTAGATGTTGTGCGATAAATTAAAAGAGAAAGAGAGGACGGATAAAAAAAGGGCTGGATTATTTCAGGTTCACTATGCGTACATCAGAATTGGGCGTAAGGCGTAACTGGTTACTCGTTATAACGGTGTCGCCTACCTGAAGACCGCTGGTGATCTGAACATTGTTGGCATCACGTTGCCCAACCACTACCGGTGTAACCTGTGCTTTACCACCCTTCAAGAGAAATACAGAGTATCCCTGTGAAGATGGCATGAGGCTCTGGCTGGGGATCTGCAGTGCATCACCTGAAGTGCGCAGTGCAATGCTCAGCCTGGCGCTCTGGCCAACCACCAGTTTGTGCTGGCTGTTCGGCGCAATGGCTCTTACCATCAGCGTTCTGGTAGCCTGGTCCACAAAGGATTCCTTGGAGATCACGGTGGCTTTATACGCGGTACTGTCGCCCTCAACCGAAAATGTCTGCTGTCTGCCGGGGGCTACCAATGTGGCGTATTTTTCAGGGATCGAGAATTCTACCTTGATCTGTGCATCATCCACGATAGTGGTCAGCGGCGTACTGGGAGACACCAGCGCGCCCGGATAAGTGCGGATGATACCGATACGGCCTGAGAACGGAGCACGGATGCGGGTTTTGTCGATAGTGGTCTGCAATGCCCTGATCTCTGCTTTCAGTACGGCCAGGTTGGTGGCGGCCTGGTCATAGTCCTGTTGACTGGCGGCATCATGTGCAATCAGGTCCTTGAGGCGGGCTTCATTGAGCGCGGCCAGTTTTTCCTGTTGGCGAAGCCTTTCCAGTTGCGCCTGGAGGTCTGCATCATCCAGTTGGAAGAGCAGGGTTCCTTTGGTTACCACGTTTCCTTCTTTCACAGGAACATTCACTACTTTTTTGGTAAGCTCGCTGGAGATCATCACTTCCTGGTTGGCGGCCAGGGTACCTGTGATTTCCAGGAGTTGTTTCACTTCTCCTGCCGTTACCACATGGCCGTCTGCGGGGATCCCGGGAGCGGCGGCAATGGCTGTGGTGGCAGCGGCAATGGGCTCATTGGCGCGGCTGGCACAGGCGTGCAGGAAGATCATGAGGGGGAGTGACAATATGAGTAAAAGGCTGGTGGCAACCGGTGTGGCTTTTGGTGCGGGTGCAGCATTGGCCTGCAGCCGGTGTGTGATGGGTCTTGACGGTAATAAGCGGTTCATAACTCTCAATTTATATAGATGTATTGAAATGTTTCGATGTATTAACTTTAAAAAAAATCCCTGGAGAGGATTTGATTGAGACTGCAAACCTATCGAAACATTTCGATAAGTCAATACTTTTTTCAAAAAAATTTTTACACCTTCAGGGCTGCCAGAAAATGAACATACTGGTCAATCACTTTATTGTTCATGGTATATTTCACGTTCCTGCCTTCTTTTTCAGCAATGATCAGTTCAGCCTCAGTGAGTTGTTTGAGGTGATGGGAGATGGATGGCTGCGTAAGGTCTATAATTTCGTTAATATCTGAACAGTAGAGGCAACTTTGCTTCTTATGAAGGGATTTCAGGATCTGGAGTCTGTTGGGATCGGCCAGTGCTTTAGAGATTTTCTCTACTTTTTTAAGTTCCATAGCAAACTGTTTACTGCATTATAAATCGTTGGTACAAAGGGTTGTGTTCAGCAATTGGTTCCGATTTTCATAAATAGGTTATTTACAAAATTACATCTTTATGAACAAAAACAAAAAGGGTGTACGGATGTACACCCTGTGCCTGTGTGCAATAGAACCCTGTACTCACTTTCCCTCAGCTCTGAAGGAAAGCAATGATTTTTGCAGTGCAGCTCAGCGGATCACTACCCTGCTACTGCCAAGTTTCTGAAGTTGCTGATCGAAAATGATAAGCCAGTAAATACCTGGTGCAACATGACCCGGATCCAGTGTCTCAGATTGATCTGCCTGCTGTATATTGATGGTCTTTTTTAATAGTAAGGTTCCGGAAACAGTTCTTAACTCTACTACATAGGCTGCTTTTGCCAATCCGCTGAAAACGGCCCTGATATTACCTTTTACGGGATTGGGAACAATGCTGACAGGATTTGCAGGGAGCGGAGCATTGCCGGCGCGGACTATATCCGAATATTTGAAGCTCCCATCTTTATCCACTCCCCTGAGGCGGTAATAATTGGTCCCGGGCTGTGGATGTTCATCTGTGTAGCGGTAGTTGCTGGAAGCGTCCGGGTTCTCCCATGGAAATACAAGTCCGATGGTTTGGAAGTTAATGCCGTCTGTACTTCTTTCCACCTCGTACAGGTTAAGATTAAGCTCTTCCCTGGCTTCCCAGTTGATCTGAACGGCTGTGTTTTTTAATGCAGCTTTAATTGATATGATGGAAACGGGAAGAGAGGCCAGGCGAATCCGGAAATTGCTTTGGACACAGGGCCTGCTGTCATAGTAAGTATATGGCTGATAAAGGCCAGGCCTGTTTGCAGGAACGCCGGGATTATTCTTTAAAAAGCCCTCCCCTGTGCTAGAGAAAAATGCCGGTGTTCTGGCCTGTAAGTAGTGATTACTATCAGTAATATGTAGCCGAAGATTTGTACCTGACTCATTCCCTGAAATATTATTGATGCCATATACATGCCCCAGGGTCTGCCTGCTCTTGTCAATTGAATTATGGAATGAAGGAACAACTGAATTCTCGTGCGATAGAATGTGGTTAACCGCAATTTCAGTCCTGTAACTTTCTTTTGTTATTGAATTGTTTCCAGGAAATTGTTCAATACAGTAATTGAACCTGTTCAATTCCGCGAATACAGGTGAATGAATATGTTCATTGGTGAGTGTTGCAAAATCAGAAGGAGCTGTGGCTGAAGAAAATGCTTGCTGAACGCAGATGATATTTCCGGTAACCAGCAGGGCAACAGCCTGTAAGAGGTAAAATTTACAGATTTTCATAGTGACAGATTTGGGTACGACAGAATGATACCATTAAGATAAAATACTATCAGAAGCCTTACGTGTAAAGGATTTTGCCTTCCTGCATATCAGTAATATAATAACCGGTGAAATGGTGAAAACCATTACAACAATGACTTTTGTTCATTTTTTGAAAAAAAGTCGACATCGGACTAGTACAATGATGTCACTTGCTTGTTACTTATCTAAGAGACATGCAGGAAGTCATGGATATTGAATGAATGGAGTTGATGCTATTGGTTTTTTTGAGGTATTGGAATTGATCGACTGAAAAAAACATTGTGATGCTGCGGTCAAAATTAATCAGGCGGAATCATTTTTTATGCCTGTATGAATTCAGATAATACCCGTAAGCGTTCAATAAGTATGTAGGAATGGATTTTAGTGGAAACAATTCATTGATGAAGATCAACAAGTGATTGCACACTATGGAAATTTACATACTTTTATTGCTAACGCATTTGTATAATCGTTAATTCCCTGGAACCTTAATCCTGATAATACGTGCTGGTTTATTTCTACTGATGGTAGCTCTCAGTCTGATGTTTTCTTTACACTTTTTTGCTATTGAAAATTCAATAATGGCCTAACGGTCAGCAATAAGGTATTGTATAATGTTAAACGCCAATGTCAACAAGAAACTAAGTATGAGAAACTATCGAATCAAATTTCCTGCGATTGACCTTGATCAGGAATTCGACCAGTTGAGCCATGAAATGAATGGCGAAAGGGTCAATGAAGACCTCCTGCGTGTATCCGGCCGGCTGGCCCGTGGCATTGTGCAGCGCTGGCATCCGGAACCGGCCTTTTCATTGCGCGCCTGGAACCTGCTCTTCAACCAGCCTGTTGAATTTTACAAACCTGGTACGGAAGGAGCCGACAAAACCTACACCATTATATTCATTCTAACTCCTGAACATTGTGCCTGGCAACAGATCGGTACCCACCGTCAGTTCAGTCGCCCAGGCTCCCGCAGTACCCTGCTGGTTACAGACAGCCTGCCGATGGACCTGGAGATCACACCGCATTTCCCGGTGCAGTGGATCGATGTGAATGTGTCTGCCTTCTGGCTGGCGCAGCAATTCCAGAAAGCCGATCTCCCGCTGGAAGCCCTCTGGGAAAAACTTAGTTCAGATAATAAACCCCTGGTGCTCATTGAGCCCACAACGGCTACCGATAATGTGTCGGTTAATACGCTTTTTGAAGCAGCCATCAATGCCAACAGTGATCCTCACCTGATACGCTCCATTACTGTAAAGCTCATCAACAGTTTTCTGCTGCACGCTTTGCGCCATCGCGTACAGGGGATACCGGCCACACAGGATGTGCACTTCGAGAAGATCATGGAAGCTGAAGCTATCCTCAAAGCCCATTTGCAGAAAGTATTACCCAACCTCAATGCCATTGCGCAACAGGTGGCCCTGAGCGAGTCAACGCTCAAGCGCCATTTCAAGAATATCTTCGGAAAAAGTGTTTACGAGTACTACCTCGATAAAAAAATGCAGCTGGCAAAAAATTTGCTGATGGAAAAACCATTGACAGTGAATGAAGCAGCTGTTATGCTCGGGTATGAAAAAGTGAGCAATTTCATCGATATATTCAAAAAGCACCACGGCATGTCGCCAGGTAGCATCAAAAAGAAAGGATACCATAGCGTTAAAGGATAATTTAGCCGTATAAGTTGTGGGAATCCATTTTTGCCTTACAGGGATTTTTTATTAACTTTAACTATCTTTTCCTTCCAGGCAACAATACACAACCAACGGTTAATACTCTGACAATAGTCTACTCGTGCAAATGAGCGCCTGGCAACTCAGCTCATTCATTATCTCTGAAAATTGGTTAATGTTCTATTTAGTTAAACTGATTATTGAAAAACCACAAAAACCACAACCCCAAGCTTTCTAACCGATGGAAATTCCGTACTGTTTGTAATGTATCGCTATCCGGCAAACTAATTCCGCCCGTGAAGATGCGGACGGATTCACTCTTATGAAAAACCATCCAATCTGCTACCCTATTGAATACTGACCTGTCTGCAGTGACAACAGATGTGCATCTCTATGTACGTTTTTATCCCTCTTTGCTGGCCCGGACCCGGGCCATATGCCGTTGTTTACTCCGGCTGATCCTCCAATTTTACTGTGTTTTAATTCACTTTTAATACGATATTTACAGCCAGGACTGTATCAAGCCTGTTTATTTCTGATTTTTGCCGGCATAAGTCATAACTATGAATATGGATGAAGTCAAAATCTTGCTCGTAGAAGACGAAAAGAAGATCGCAGAAGCCCTCAGAAAAGGGCTGATGGAGCAACAATACCATGTGGAAGTTGCCTACGATGGCCTGATCGGAAAAAAAATGGTCGAGACTTACAAGTTCGACCTCGTGATCCTTGATATCAACCTGCCCGGCATGAACGGCTACGAGCTCTGTAAAGAGATCCGCAAACGCGATGAGCGCATCCCGGTTGTGATGCTTACAGCCCTCAGTGCCACCGACGACAAGATCGAAGGTTTTGATGCGGGAGCAGACGACTATATCGTCAAGCCCTTTGATTTCAAGGAACTGCTGGTCCGCATCCGCGCCCTGCTCAAACGCATCTACCAGAATGTACCCTCCGGTAATATGCTGAAAGTGGCCGATCTGGTAATGAACCTCGACAGTAAAGAAGTGACCCGCGCAGAAAAACCCATTTCCCTTACCGCCAAAGAATTTCAGCTGCTGGAGTACCTCGTGCGCAATAAGAACCGTGTTGTAAGCCGGGCAGACATTGCTCTCAATGTATGGGATATCGACTTTGATACAAAAACCAACGTAATTGATGTGTATGTAAACTTCCTGCGTAAGAAACTGGACAGGGACTTCGATTCCAAACTGATCCACACGCAGGTTGGTATGGGTTATATCCTGAAAGAAAACTCCTGATTGCTGCTTGAAGATCAAGTATAAAATAACCGCCCTCTTCGCATTGCTGGCCACTGCCATTATGCTGCTGAGCAGTGTGAGTGTTTATTACTTCACTTCGCGCGACCGCGCCGAAGCATTCAAGAAACGCCTCAAGGGCCGCGCCAATAACAACGCACAGATCTATTCCATCTTCGGGGACAGCAGTATCAAACTGCTTGCCCAGATAGACTCAGGCTCCGTAAGCACCCTGCCCCGCAAGAGCGTGGTGATCTATGATTATCTTGATAATCCCCTCTACGTTTTCAACGCCAAAGGCGAGAGTATTCCGCATGTTGACAAATCCATCCTGGAAAGATCACGCGTGGAAGAAGAGCTCTACTTCAATATCGATGGCCGCGAAGCCATCGCCTGGCATCATACGGATGCACGCAACCGGATAGTGATTGTTGTGGCAGCCTACGATTCAGATGGCTGGGAAAGGCTCGTAGGGCTGCGGCATATCCTCTTCCTTGGATTACTTATTGGTATTGCCATTGCGCTGATCGGGGGGTATGTGTTCTCCACCCAACTGGTGAAACCGCTCTCGCTCATCATCCAGGAAGTAAAGGATATCTCAGGGCAGAACCTGTCTCACCGCATTGAAGCAGGCAGCGGTCACGATGAACTGCACCAGCTTGCAAATACTTTCAACGAATTGCTGAACCGCCTGCAGGAATCCTTTATGATCCAGCGGCGTTTCATCTCCAACGCATCCCATGAATTAAGCACACCACTCACCTCCATCTCCAGTCAGCTGGAAGTTACCCTGCACAAGGACCGGGAAATAGATGAATACAAGCAGGTGATGCTTAGTATCCGGGAAGATGTGAAGCAGATGCAGCAGCTTACCAAAAGCCTCCTGGAGATCGCTAAAACCGGGTCGCAGGGCACTATTGAACTGGTGGAAGTGCGGATAGATGAAGTGATGTTCAAAGTAATGGGAGATGTACAGAAGATCAGTCCGGACTACAAAGTGGAACTCCAATTCGAAGATATCCCCGAAGACGACCGGGAGTTCCTGGTATTCGGCAACAGCGATCTGCTGTACAGCGCCATCAAGAACTTTGTAGAGAATGGTTGTAAATATTCACCCGACCATATTTCCTGGGTGGACCTCAGCTTCCAGGCCGGACAGATCATTGTCAGGGTAAGGAACCAGGGCGACGTTATCGCGGAAGAAGAGATTGAGCATATCTTCCAGCCTTTCTACCGTACCAATGCAGCTTCCACGCGCACCAAAGGATTCGGATTGGGACTGGCGCTGGCAAAGCGGATCATCGGCCTTCACAAAGGGGCTATCAACGTGCAGAGTGATATCGTTTCAGGTACTGTATTCACCATCGTTCTCCCCAGTATCAAAGCCTTCTCACGCTAAATTAATTTCATTTTAATTCTGCTTTAATGCTGGTTTAAGGGCTTTAGAGCAAATTTGGCGACTTATAAAAAGGTATGAATTACCGATTGTTATTTCAGTGGATCCCTCTTTGCTGTATCATCGCTTTGTTGATAGCAGGTGCATTGCTCAAGCAGAAACATAGCGACCTGGCCTCCCGGAACAAGCGGCTGATGCTTCAGAACGATTCCATTCTATCTGTAAATATTGAACTGGAAAAACAGCTTTCCAGGCTCCGGAGATCACTCGACAGTTTACATCCGCATTAGGGTGAAACCCTTACTGCGTCTTACTTTAATAGGCTTTTAATTTTCACTTAACTGGGTTTTAATTACTTAGGCATAGCTTTATTGAAAGCGGAAGAACCGATAGCATGAATAAGCTGTTCAATAAGATCCTGGTACCTGTAGAGTTCAGTAAGCAGACCAGCCAGGTAGTGAGTAAAGCGGTAATGATCGCAAATCAATTCAAATGTGATTTGCATCTTGTGTTTGTAGAGAACGGTGGCATGGCTGATGCAGACAAGCACCTGGTTGAAGTACTTACGGAAGGGGAGCTTACTGATTACGAGGTGAAATTACAGGAACTGAAAGCAGCGTTCATTCCTCAACTGGAGGAAGGCCTGCAGCTGGTAACGGTGATGCATAAGGGAAGCCGCGAACAGTACATCATTTCTTATGCGCTTCAGCATGCAATAGACCTCATTATGGTTGAAAAACCGCGAAGCGTCCTCCCAATGCGGTTTTCAAGATCTTTTAATATCAACCGTATCTCCAAGAAAACAGGCTGTCCGGTGCTGACAGTGAAAGGCACTGCCGAACTGGAAGCTATCAGGAATATCGTGTTGCCTGTGGATGCGCACCTGCCACTCCGCAAAGTGATGTTTGCCAGTTACCTGGCCAAACATTTCAATGCCAGGATACACCTTATTGCTCTGAGTGAGCCGGGTGAGGAAGTGGATGTAGAGAAGAAAGCCTACCTCTATAAAACCTTCCAGTTACTGCGGGAGAATACCAACCTCAATATCGAATGCCATACGGTGCATGGCGGAAATATTGCGGATACCACCCTTCAGTATGCTACCGATATCAATGCAGACCTGATAGTGGTAAATCCCGGCAAGGAAATGCTGTTGTCAGGTTTTGTGAACCGGCTCTTTGCCAGGCTGCTTTTCAATGAGAGCAGGATACCGGTAATGACAGTGGCACCGGCACGATAATTTAATCTATCCCCACCCCGGAATATACCCGGGATTGTCGTAACTTTTACCTTCTCCCGATACATACCGTCATTTCAGTGCGAGGCTACATTAACAAGCATGGACTACGATTGATTGCTTAGGCATTTGTATTTCTGCAAACCTAAAATGGAGCGATCATGAAAACGCATGAATATCCTTACGTGAACAAACGTAAAAAGACCATCAGCTTTATGGTGCATAATAACTGTGCAGACCATATAGCGCTCTCCGGAACTTTCAACCATTGGGCGCCTGATCAGTTATTGCTGAAGCAGGACGGGCAGGGACAGTGGTACATAGAGATCCCCATGTTGCCGCAGGGCAAGTATCATTACAAATTCTTTATTGACGACAGGATGTGGATGGAAGACGTGGAGAATATGC
Organism: Pseudobacter sp.; assembly: GCF_051955275.1. NCBI lineage: Bacteria > Pseudomonadati > Bacteroidota > Chitinophagia > Chitinophagales > Chitinophagaceae > Pseudobacter > Pseudobacter sp. The sequence goes on from NZ_JBQCGW010000103.1 coordinate 12,232, forward strand.
ATCGTGAGCCGGATGGTAAGACCGGCTGGTACAGTGTACTGCTGATCAGCTGAGCAGTCTACGCGTTATTGAACATCTTGTAAACCGGTTCGCGGAGCGGATCGCCTTTGTCTGAACAGATATATTCCAGCAGATCGGCAATCTGTACGGCCTTTACCCATTTGCTGGTATCGGCGCCGGGCATGGCTTCGCGGTTAGACGGGGTGTCGATGGTGCTGGGGGCTACAACCGAGGTAACCACGTTGGTTCCTTTGGCCGTTTCATTCAGTATCTCCGCCAGTTTGAAGAGCAGGTCCTTTGACAGGGCGTAAGCCAGCACGTTCTTGCCGGCAGCGGGCTGCAAGGCTGGTTTTGAGCCGATCAGTACAATGCGGCCATATCCATGCTGCAGCATATGATTGAAGAGCGGGCGGGCCGTGTAATAGGCCGACTCAAAGTTTATAGCCAGCATATCTTTGATGGCCTGGCCATCTGTATTCTCGATATTCCCTGCGGCAAATCCTCCTGCCAGCAGCAGGGCACCATCTATCTTCTGATGCTTGCTCACCATCGCATCGATGAATGCCCCGGTTTCCGCTTCATCTTCGAGGTTAACGGCATGGAACTCGTAACGGGGATGGTCAATGGCAAAACTGTTCTTATTGGCCGAACGGCTGACGGCAATCACATGATAATCTGCGGTGAGGAATTTCTTCACTACTGCGGAACCCAGTCCTCCATTTGCGCCGGTGATAATTACAGTCTTTGCCATAGCTTCTTTTTAATAAAACAAATGTACAATATTAATGCCCGGCAACATTGTTGAATAAAAAAAGGACCCTACGTGGAAACGTCCGGTCCTTTCCAACATGAGTTACATGTGGATCCTTTTTAAAACACAGCGTTCTGTTCCTGCCGTTGGTTATCTCCATTCCGGGAAGAACGGGCACTGTTATTGATCAACAGCTCCATTTTGATATCAGATCTGATATAATCGTTATCGGGCTCCAGTGGTACTTCCACAAAGCCCAGCTTGCGGTAAAGAGATAAGGCTGGCAATAAACCCGTGTTGGAGTACAACACTACTTTTTCTGCACCCAGCTTTGCTGCTTCTTCCAGGATGGCTTTGCCAAGAATGGCGCCGATCCCCTTTCCCTGGTGTGCATCGCTTACTGCCATTTTGATAAGCTCATATTCTGTATCGTTGATCTTTCTTAAACCAACAACTCCCACGGCAGTGGCGTCTTCAAGCGCAATCAGTATTGCACCTCCGGGCTCTATCACTGTAGCTTCAGGATTTTGCAGCAGGTATTCGTCTGCTGGTTCAATACTGAAATATTTTTCTATCCAGGACCGGTTCAGGCAGTCGAAAGCGCTACGATATTTCGCTTCGTACGAAACTACAGATATCATATGCATATTGTTTGTTTTAATCGTTAATTATTATGATGCAGCAACTTCATTACCCAGTTGTATTACAGCTTTCACTAATTGATCTAAATCAGTTAAACGGGTGCGATGATTGGTAATAGCTGCCCTGATCACATACTTGCCATCGAGGAAAGTATAAGTGGGCGCTGCAATGCCCAGTTCATGCAGCCTCATGAGTATTTCTTTATTGATCCGGTTAAGCTGTTCATCATTGCACTCCGGTGAAACATATCGGAAGCAAACGATATTGAGCGAGGCTTCTGCAACCAGTTCAAGAGATGGCTCCAGTTGCACCAGGCCGGCCAGGTATTGTGCCTGGTGTATGTTCTGGCGAACGAGCTGCCGGTATTTCTGCATGCCGTTTTCCTTCAGGCTCATCCATACTTTCAATGCTTTGAATCCTCTCGATAATTCCATGCCGTAATTGCTGAAGGCGTCAGGCCCTGCAGAAAGACCGCGCTCGTGATGCACCAGGTAACTTACTGAAATGGCAAATGCATCGCGATGCTTCTGCTCATCACGGATCAGAACACAGGCCACTTCATAATTTACGTATAACCATTTGTGATAGTCGAATGCCACGCTGTCTGCCAGCTCAATACCGCGCAGCTTGTGCTGGAATTCAGGTAATATTTTAGGAACCGCGCCAAAGGCGCCATCCACATGGAACCAGCAACCGTTCTCCTGCGCAATGGTAGACAGTTCCGCCAGCGGATCGATTGCCCCGGTGTTTACAGTCCCTGCATTTCCGATAATACAGAAAGGCGTATGGCCGGCGGCTTTATCCTCCTCAATCATGCGCTTCAGTTCATCAGGCATGATGCAGTAATCAGCGTCAACCGGGATCTTCCTGAAGTTGTCGCTTCCAATGCCCACTACTTCGATGCCTTTGATCACACAGTTATGTGTTTCGGAAGAACCATATACAATAAGTTGTGAGGAGATGGATTGCATGCCTTTCTTTCGCACGTCCTTGACAAACTGATTCCTGGCAACAACCAATGCTGTGATATTGGCAAGCGAACCTCCGCTCACCAGGATGCCACTGGCTGTGGAAGGGAAGCCCATCATCTCCTTTGCCCAGTCGATCACCTGCCGTTCTACATACATCGGCATATGATCTCCGAGGCTCACGTTTGCATTCATGGCGCTGGCCAGCATATCAGCCAGCATGCCTGTGGCGGTTCCTCCTCCCTGCACCCAGCCCCAGAAGCGGGGATGGAGGTTGTTGGTATTGTAGGGCAATACCTGTGTAAAGAAATCTTCATACACTTCTGCGGTGTCCTGCGGCAGTTCCGGCAATGGTTGCTGCATGCTGGCAATAGCATAGGGGGATGGCTTTTTCCAGGCCGGCCTTTGTGCGGATGATGAAATATAATCGAACATATCGTCCAGCATCTGGTGACCAAGTGCCCTGATGGAAGACCAGTCCTGCGGATCGAGTGTAGTTTCTTCGGTGTGAACAGAATCTGTATTCATACACTGCGTTTAAGGAACCCCCGGGGAGGGATAGAAAAGAAATCGTTGACAGGAACAAATCTCCTATCATTTTTCCATTAAAAACAGATTCAGATTTGGAATTTCAGGCTATATCAGATTGGCGGGAAGGGGAAGTTTAGTTCATTACAATACGATAGGTGTCCGGTGATTGAACAATGATGCCAGTGGCCTCTGTAAAGCCGGCAGGATTTGACGTTCCGTTGTTGTCCGGCGTCTGAAGGCGCTTGTCTGAAGCGGTAAAGCCCATATTTCCATAAACGATCAACAACAGCAGGAGCTTTTTCATACCTGTAATTTTTTGCGGTTCAGGATTGAATGCGCCTGTAAAATTGCGCTGCATTGGATACTTCCGCAAGCTGTACCTGGCTGAGTTGAGGCAATTATGGCCCGGGATGACCTTTTATTGACATCAATCGTTTTGATGGTTATACTTTAAATGCAAAAACCACCGGGTAGACCGGTGGTTTTGCTGTATAGACTGAAATGAATCTATTCTTCTGTGGCGTGTGTTGGAGTGTTGTGGTAGATGCGTTCGATAGCATCCTGGTATTTTTCAGTGATCACTTTTCTTTTGATACTTAGCTTGGGAGTAAGCTCTCCTGTATTGATGCTCCATTCATTGACCAGCAGTTCAAACTTCTTCACCTGCTCTACGTGGTTGAAGAATTTATTGAAATTCTCGATCAGGTCTTTGAACAGTTGGATCACTTTGGGCTGCTTGATGAGTTTGCTGTTCTCCATCTCTGCCAGTTCATTCAGTCCTTCTTTACGTGCCCAGTCTTTCAGGTTAGGGAAAGAAGGAACGATAAGGGCGCCCACAAACTTTCTTTCAGGCCCTACTACCATTACCTGCTCAACAAACCTGGATTCCTTGAGCTTGTTTTCAATGGGTAGGGGTGCTACATATTTTCCGCCGCTGGTTTTGAAGAGTTCCTTCTTGCGGTCAGTGATCTTTAAGAATTTGTTGTCAACAAACTGGCCGATATCCCCCGTGTGGTACCATCCGTCGGAAACGGCTTCTGCTGTAAGGTCCGGGCGTTTGTAATAGCCCATCATGATATTGGGGCCTTTACAAAGGATCTCTCCGTCCTCAGCGATTTTTACGTCTACGCCATCAAGCAGTAACCCAACGGTGCCGAACATGCGACCTTCTTCTTCATAGCGGTTCACGCTGACCACCGGTGATGTTTCCGTGAGGCCATACCCTTCCATGATGGGAATACCAGCGGCTGTGAAAATGCGGATCAGTCGTACCTGTGCGGCAGCGCCTCCAGTAACGATGCAAAGCAGTTGACCGCCCAGGGCTTCTCGCCATTTGTTGAAGATGAGTTTATTGGCAATTGCCAGTTGCATATTGTACACCATGCCCTGGTTCTTGTTGATCTCAAATTTGGTGGCCAGGCTATGTGCCCAGAAGAAGAGCTTGCGTTTTATGCCGGTAAGGTCTGCGCCTTTTGCCATGATCTTCTCATATACTTTCTCCAGCAGCCTTGGTACGGTAGTGAACATATGGGGCTTCACTTCGCGGAGATTGTCTGCAATGGTGTCCATGCTTTCTGCATAATACACCGCTACGCCGCGGAAAAGATAGATATAGGTGACCATGCGCTCGAATACGTGGTTCAGAGGCAGGAAGCTCAAAGCCTTCATATTCTCTCCGGGAGGGAAGCAGGGCATGCAGGCCATCACATTGCTGAGAATATTGCGGTGGCTCAGCATCACTCCTTTGGGAGTACCTGTGGTGCCTGATGTATAGATGATAGTAGCCAGGTCTTCGTACTGAATACTGTCTGAGATCTGCTGTACGCGGGCCATGGAGGCTGCGTCACCGAGGCTGAGCAGTTCAGTCCAGTTACGCCCGTTCGGCACAGTTTCAATGGTAAAGATGAATTGAAGCGAGGGCACCCTGTCTTTGATGGACATCACTTTAAAGTAAAGTTCTTCATCGTTCACGAAGATGATCTTCACTTTGGCGTCGTTGAGGATGAATTCGAGATCAATAACGTTGATGGTGGGGTATACGGGGGTGAGCACGGCGCCGGCCTGTTGCACAGCCAGGTCGATCATCATCCATTCCGGGCGGTTTTTGGCAATGAGTGCCACCTTGTCTTTCCCTTCCACGGAGCCGTCGCCAGGACCGATGCCCAGGGTGAGTAAGCCTGCGCTGAGCTGATCCACAATGTCTTTTACTTCCCTTGTGCTGAAGCTTTTCCATACGCCGTTGACTTTTGCTGAAAGCATATCGGCAATGGGCTTTCGTTCAAGGTGATAATTCAGGCAATCGAAAAGGCGTTTGGGTTCGGTCATACAATCGTTTTAAACATTCAGATTACAACTATCAAATTACCACTTCTGGGGCAATAAAAAAAGCTATTCCGTACCAGGGGTAGCAGAATAGCTTTGAATTGATTATTAATTATTTGGCAGCGGTCTGATAGTATTGTCCGGTGGCCGGTAATTTAAAAACACGGTTCCTCTGGAAATTGTTGAACTGACCCGCTTCCTCTGTATGCAGTTTTGTCCAGTTCTCATACGCATTCAGGTTGGCTGCGGCCCCAAAGATCCACTGGTTGTAGGCTTCAAACATACCTGACTTGAGGAGCTGCTGCTGGTACTCGAAGAGGCGGTAGGGATGGCCTGTAGCATTTTTGGAGAACCAGTCAACAATGAACTTGGTGCGGATGGCCGACAATGATTCCGGCGTAACGCCATTGCTGGCGATATATGCGGATTGCGGCTGAATGGTTTCCAGGAAGAGCCTGACAAAATCATTCTTCAGATCCTGGCCCTTGTTGATATTGGCATCGATGAAGAGTTTTTTATAACTGTCGAGCAGGATTGTTTTGATCTCTGGCGTTCTTTTGGAATAACTTTCCAGGTTTACGAAGATCTCTCCGTACACGATGCTCCAGACTTTATCCTGCGTGAAGTAATAGTACTTGGCTGCGTTATAGTAGTTGCCTGAATGGTTAGGGTCCATTTCAATCCCTTTCTCCCATTGTTTTATTGCTTCTTTGAAATCTTTCTTGCTCCAGAGCATTTCTCCGTACTCGCTGTAAAGAACGCCGCTGGCGGGATATTTTTTCAGGCCGGCGCGGTACATTTTCTCACAGTCCTTTCTTTCTTCCAGTGCTTTGTATACCAGGCCGAGGATCTGGAAGGATTGCACATCTGCCTCTTCACGTTCGGCGAGTGGTTTGGCAACGCCCATGGCGTGTGCATAATCTCTCTGAAGATAGTAGGCAAATGCGAGGTCTTTCTGCAAATCAAAGTTACCGGCGTCTTTCTGCAAGGCGCGATTCAGGATAAGGATGGCATTGGGGTAATCGCCCTGGCGGACAAAGCCTTTGGCGGTTTCCAGTGCTGCCTTGCTCTCTGTATCCTGAGCAACAGCCAGGCCTGCTGTAAACAATAAGCCGGCGGCAAATAATAACTTTTTCATATCTGTCAAAGATAAGTGATTGAAGTGTATGAACGGCCAGGGTTAAAACGGGTCAGCTGAATAATATGAATTGATTAACAGGCTTTTAATATGTGCCTGCCAGTTATATTCAATCAATCAGGTGAGTAAGTAATCCATCGCGGAGCTTAGGCTCGAACCAGGTGCTCTTGGGAGGCATTACATTGCCACTGTCTGCAATATCAAACAGTTGCTGAATGCTCACAGGATGCAAACTGAATGCCACAGCCATTTCTCCGGAGTTCACTCTTTTCTCCAGTTCTCCGAGGCCTCGGATACCACCTACAAAGTCGATGCGCTTGTCAGTGCGTTGGTCTTTGATGCCGAGAATGGGATCGAGCAGGTTATTGGAGAGAATGGTTACATCCAGTACGCCGATAGGATCTTCCGTGAAAGTGCCGGGTTTGGAGCTGAGTCTGTACCATTGGCCACCGAGATACATGCCGAACTCATGCAGGCTGACAGGAGATAATGCTTTATCAGTTTTTTCGATCGTGAAAGAAGTGTCAAGTTTTTTCATGAACTCATCTGCGCTAAGCCCGTTGAGGTCTTTCACCACACGGTTATAGTCCATGATGTACAGCTGATTGCTGGGGAAGAGCGTAGTGAGAAAAAGATCTGCTCCTGGTTTGGCTTCGCTGCCCAGGGCTTTGAGCACTTTGGCAGCAGAGGCGGCACGGTGGTGGCCATCTGCGATATAAGTAGCCGGCACCAGTTTCAGGAAGAGCTCGGAAATATTGCGGATGGTGAATTCATCATCCACGATCCAGATGGTATGGCTGATCTCATCATCGGCAGTAAAGAGGTAGGCCGGGTGGTTGGTGGCCTTCCAGTCATCGATCAGTTTATCGAGCTCCGTTACATTGCGGTAAGCCAGGAACACGTTCCCCGTTTGTGCGCCGGTGGTTTTGATATGATTGATACGATCCTGCTCTTTTTCTGGGCGGGTGAACTCATGTTTTTTAATGAGGTCTTTCTCATAATCGTCAACGGAGCTGCCACATACCAGACCTGTCTGGCTGCGGCCATTCATCACCAGCTGATAGATATAATAGGCGGGCTTCTCTTCACGGAAGAGGATGCCGCGGCGGATAAAATCCTGGAGGTTCTCTTTCGCCTTTTCATAAACAGCCTGCGAATGGATATCTACGTTATCAGGAAGATCTATCTCTGATTTGGTGATATGCAGGAAGGAGTCCGGATGGCCGTTCGCTTCTGCTCTTGCTTCCTGACTGTTGAGTACATCATAGGGCCTGGATGCTACTTCTTTTGCCCGGTCTGCGGCAGGTCTTAACGCTCTGAAAGGTGAAATGGTAACCATGATTGCTGATTATGTGAATGTTCTTGAACAAAATTATTTTGAAAATGCCGGCTGGCCAGGGCCGGAAAGGCGCGGGAACAGCGTAAGCGTGAACAAAATAAAAGGCTTTGGAAGGATTTACCAAAGCCTTTTTTGCGAAGTGCAGCGTGTGCCCAGTCGCTCACATCCCCGCGAGTGACGTTATTTGTTCACCTCCGGCGAATGCCGTGTTGCCGGAGGCAACGAATATAAATCACTCGCAGGGTGGGAGCGATGGGCGGCACCCTGGTTATTTCTGTACGGGCAGATTGTAAGAAACCGGAGAGTTACAATCATAGATGGTAAACCCGTTCAGCAGGCCGCAGCCATTATTGAGGCCACCCCGGTTGAAAGCGAAGAAGCTGTTGCGTTTCCAACCCAGTTGGCGGATGATCTCATCCTTGGTTTTCACCGTGATGGAATAACCAATGGGCTCGATGGTGAGCGAAAGCAGTTTGGCCTGAATGGAGCCTGAGATGGTGCGGCTGCCCTCATTGTCCTCTTCATAAATAGCGAACACCTGTTCGGGATTATCGGTTTCCCAGTTGGAATCCCAGATGGCATTTACGTCGACCCACCTTTTTTTGCGGATGTCTTTGCGGGATATGTTCACAGTGACCAGGTTCTGCGGGCTGGTGATCTGTCCGTTTGCATTCTGTTGCAGGTAGCCATCTGCCCGCACAAAACGGAGTTCGGAGCCGCCACCATTTCCGGTGAAACTGATCAGGTGATCATATTGGCTGGTGCAGCGGACGGAGCCGAGCATCACCATATTGATGACGGGTTGCGGGTTCACGGGGTCCAGACTGGCGCGTGTGCCTCCGGATTGTGCGATATGCACTACGTTCTGTTCACAGTATTCATCATTGACTGTTACAGCGAGATAACAGTTGACGCCTGTACATCCGGCAACAGGCTCCAGTCCGGGTGCTTCATCGGCATCCCTGTCTGCCGCCACCAGGGTGGCGCGGAGCCATTCTTCCTGTTCCTGCTCGAAGGCCGGTTTGTAATTATCCGAGTAAGGAAAATAGATAGACAGTTCATCACTGCTTTCTTCCGGTTCAAAGTTCACGTTGCCGGCTGTTGTGGCAACAGGGTTTGTTTTGCTGAGGTGTTTTTGCAGTCTTGGAAAATCACCGGCTGCCAGGCAGGAATCGAATTGCTTTTTGAAGAAGCCGGAGCCTGTCCGGAAATTTTTGAATGCAGCAAGCTGGTAGAGTGGGCTGGTGTGAGGATGCAGCAAGGCTTTCAGGAGCACTCTTTCGTCCTGGTAATAACCGCTCCAGATGGCAGCCTGCACTTCACGGAATGCTTCCCGGGATTGGTATACGCCGCGGAGGATACGGGCAAACTCGGTATGCAGTCCGGCGAGTTCTTTTTCAGCTTCTGTCCGGGGATAGACAGCCTGTTCCCGCTGGATGGGTGGCTGGTCTTTTTTACAGGAGATGAAGATAACGATAATCATTGCGTAGAGAAGTGATGATTTCATTCGGGGAAGTTTAATGGTTTGAAAATCGGTTACACTAACCGTTACAAACATACGTAGTGTATGCACCCGATTATTTTCTCAACAGTTCTCTGGTTTGTTTATCACTCTCTGTTGTAAAGTATGATTATAGTGTTGAATAAATCGCATAAAAAAAGCCGGCTGAGTGACAACCGGCTGTTAATATGATGCGCGGGGATTTATCCGTTCTTCTGCGCGAAATCTTTCATCAGGTCTGTGATCGCCTGTACGCCCGCCATCGGCATGGCATTGTACATGGATACCCTGAATCCGCCAGAAAGCCTGTGGCCTTTCACTCCTACCATCCCATTGTCTTTACAAATATCCAGGAAGGATTTTTCCAGTTCCGGGTTATCGATAGTGAAGGTGGCGTTCATCTTACTTCTGTCTTCTGTGGGTACAGAGCCGATGAAGAGCGGCAGTGCATCAATGGTCTCGTAAATAAGCTTCGCTTTCTGTTCATTGATCTTCTCGATGGCCGGTATTCCACCCTGCGCTTTCAACCAACGGAGTGTGAGCATACATACGTAGATGGCAAATACAGGAGGAGTATTGAGCATGGAACCATTATCGATATGCTGGCGGTAATCCATCATGCTCGGGATCTTACGGTCAACTTTTCCGAGGATATCCTTATTTACGATCACCATATTCACACCGGCGGCTCCGATATTCTTCTGTGCACCGGCATAGATCAGATCGAATTTGTTGAAATCCATCACGCGGCTGAGGATATCGCTGCTCATATCGCAAACCAGCGGTACGCCTGCGTTGAAGAACTGGGAGAAGTCGTGCCACTGTGTTCCTTCAATGGTATTGTTGGAAGTGAGGTGGAGGTATTTGGCTGTCCTGGGGACCAGGATGTTTTTGGAAAGTTCGCGGAAATTGGAAGGCTTTCCGTCATACACAACTTCAACATGACCGAAAGTGGCTGCTTCCCTGATGGCTTTGGTAGCAAATACACCTGTGTCGGTGTAAGCTGCCATTTCATTTTCATTGAGCAGGTTCATCGGGATCTGGAAGAACTGGGTGGAAGCGCCGCCATGCAGGAATAAAACTTCATGCTGATCATCCAGTTGCATCAGTTCTTTCGACAGGGCAACTGCTTCGTCGAGAACGGCCTGGAACAGTGAAGTCCGGTGACCGATTTCCAGGATAGATAAACCACTGTTGTTGAAATTCAGAATGGCCTTGCTGGCTTCTTCGAATACTTCTTTGGGTAATACGCTGGGACCTGAATTGAAATTGTAGATCATGAGATTCTCTTCTGTTGATGAGTGACTATGCTGACTTAATGGAGTGGCAAAATTACTTCTTTGGAGGGAAAAAGGAGGCTGTAATTTGAACAAACAGGTGTTCGTGTTTGCTGAATGCGGCTCCTGGAGAAGGTTTGGAGTTATATTTAATTCACGCAGTGCCCAGTAACTCGCGGGGACGCGAGTTACTTCTATTTGTTCGCCTCCGGCGAACGCCGTGTCGCCGGAGGCAACGGAATATTCGTCACTCGCGGGGACGCGAGCGACTGCTCCCCCTGCTTCTAAAATTCTTTATGCCAGAGTAAATTCAGGTCAGCCACATTTTTTGCTGTTTCAGGGGCCAAGCTTTCTTTCAGCAATTGTTTCAGGTCCGGCTGCCCCGCATCCACCCACGCCGTATACCAGCTGCTGGCCACCGCCTGAATGGACTGCTTCAATCTTCTTTCCGTCAGGTCATTCATCGATTCGTGGTATGCCATGGCAAAGGCCGGAGTGATCTGCTTTTGCAGTTTTCCATTTCGTTCAATAAAAGAATACCGGGTATCCGGCGGAAAGGCTTCTGTCAGATTCTTTTCGCATTGCAAAACGGTATCAACAGCCTTACTGCTCTCCCGTATGAATTGCCAGAAGAACAGGGAAGGTTGCTGCCAGTAAGCGGCGCGTTGTGTAAACAGCTCCCATTGTTCCTCCGCCAGCAGTTCCGGAAGAGCGGATTCCCAGAGGGCATGGATGCCACGCTGGTTGGTGAACTGGCCGTCATAATTGCTGCAGGCGTGCAGCGGCACATGTCCGTCGCCGATATAATGCCCGATGTCTGCGGCCAGCTTCAGGATCTGCTCTGCCTGTTTCTCCCGGAATGCTTTGGTTAAACGGAACTGCATGGTCTGCAGCCACCAGGGCAGGATGCCGTGTTTCTGCAGGCTGTCTTCCGGAAACCGCTCCAGGGCAGCTTTCCAGCCGGAAGGTAAACTGTCTGTGCCGTAATGGTCGAGGTCAATGAAATGCCTGGGGCCTTCTCCGGCAACCATGTAACGGCGCCGGTCCGGATCAACGGCATGCTCACGGAGATATGCAATATGTGGTTTGAAAAATGCCAGCATTTCCGGAGGCAACAGGAATACTGCCTGGAAATTGATGAGGCGATGGGCATAAAAGCCCCATGAAAAGCTTTGAATGTAAATAAAAAGAAGCGACAGGAACAGGATCGATTTTCTCATATGGACAATCATTTTCGGTTATACCATATCGGTAGCCGGTTAAAATGATCCTACATACGGGTAAAATCCTATGCCGGATTTTCTTCTTCGATTTCGGTAACGCCACCGGAGATGGCAAACTTCATGGCATCCGTAGAACTGATATCTGTGAGAAGGCGTACGCGTTCTGCTTTTACAAAGTAAAGTCTGCCTGTAAGCGCATAGGACTGAGGCACATACACGGCTACAAATTCAGAAAGGCCGAACTCATGCAACTCTTCTCGGGTGATGAAACCGATCTGCCAAACATCCTTGCCTTCGATATTAACCAGCACTGATTTATCAAACTTCCGCTTGTTGCCGGCAAAGGCTTCAAAGAAATCCTTGATGGTAGTATAAATAAGCTTGATGCCCGGTGTTCGTTCCAACACCTTATCAAAGAGTTCCACCAACTTGCCGATGACATAAGAAGAAGAGATATATCCTACAAAGATCACCACCAGCAGCACCAGCACAAAGCCGAGGCCGGGGATCTTGATAGCCTTCCCTTCCGCATCCGTTCCCAGGAATCCCGGGAAGAAATTGCCGATAATGCCCGGCAGGATGCCATCGATAAAATTGAAGAGGGCGGAAACCGCGTATACCGTAATGGCGATAGGCGCCAGGATGATCAGTCCCTGTAAAAAATATTGGAAGATCTTCTTCAGTACCTGCTTCAGTGTCATACAATGAGGGAGATTAGAGTCCAAAAGTACTGCCCGCCGCCTGACTACCGAAATTAGTTCCTGATTAAAGCCGCAAACCCAATCATAACCAGTGTTTCAACATCTTCTCCGGCCCGATTCTTGCGCCTTATTCCCTGTTGTAGTCCCCGTTCTGTCGCGTTTGCCCCATCAGTTTTCTTTCGTCTCAAACGGCTTTCCCATTCATCAAAAAATGCAAAAAAATCTTCCGGGAAACTTGAACTACTTTGAAAGTTTCCATAGTTTTGCCCGGATTATGACTTCACCAGATGTACAAACCAGGGAAAGGATCCGCCAAAAAGCCGATGATCTCTTCATGCAACTGGGTACCCGGAATGTGAGTATGGACGATATCGCGCGGGAACTCGGGATGAGCAAAAAGACCATCTACCAGTATTATTCCGATAAGGATGAACTGGTAAACGCGGTGCTGGATTTCACACTCAACAAAATGAAAGGGGAGTGTGACGAAGTGTATGACAGCGCAAAGGACGCTATCCACGAGCTTATCCTTACCATGGACCTGCTGGCCGAACAGTTCCGTAATATGAATCCCATCATTCTGCACGACCTGGAAAAGAACCATAGCAGTGCTTTTAAAAAGTTCCTGCATTACAAACATGATTATCTCTTCACCGTAGTAAAGAACAATATGAAGCGGGGTATCAAAGAAGGGTTGTTCAGGAATGATCTGAATGAGGATGTGATCAGCAAGTTCAGACTTGAATCCATGATGATGCCTTTCAATACGCAGTTATTCCCTACTTCCCGCTACAGTTTCGTGGAAGTGGTACAGGTGGTACTGGAGCATTACATGTTTGGGCTGGCTTCCACCAGGGGCCACGCACTGATTCTGCAATACAAAGAAGAAAGAAAAAAAAGCAAACCAATATGAACCCTTATCAGGTAGCAAGGCGAAGTTCAACAGCGCTGATCGTTTTCCTGGCAGGTATAGCCGTACCATCTGCATTGATGGCACAAAACCGCCATGAGATGTCTGTTCTGCAAGTTGTGGAATATGCCAACAAAAACAGTGTACAGGTAAAAAATGCACTGATAGATATCCAGATACAGCAGCAGACCAATAAAGAGATCACTGCACAGGCTTTACCCAATGTATCAGGATCGATCGAAACAACTTATTATCCCAAAGTACCGGTGCAGTCATTTCCCAACTTCATTGCCATGGCCACTTACGGCGTGCTGGAGCAGGAAGGCGTACGTAACGGCAATGGCCAGCAGATCGTATCACCGAAAGACTTCGGTTTCGTGTCCGCGCAATTCGGTACCAGCTGGACGGCCTCTGGTGGTGTAAGCCTCTCTCAGTTGCTGTTCGACGGGCAGGTATTCATCGGCTTGCAGGCCAGGAAAGCCAGCCTGGACTGGGCTTCCAAAGCAGTGGAAGTAACGCAGGAGCAGATCAAGACCAATGTGTACAAGATCTACTACCAGGTGGTGATCGGAAGAAAGCAGATCGAGACCATCGATGCCAATATCACGCGCTTCGAGAAAACACTCAGCGATACCCGCGCTTTCTTTCAGCAGGGACTGGTAGAGCAACTGGATGTGAACAAGCTGGAAGTAACGCTCACCAACCTGCGTACTGATAAGCTGAAAGTGGAAAACGATCTGAAAGTGGGATTGATGGGATTGAAATTCCTCATGGGCATGCCCGCAAAAGATGAGCTGGTGCTTACCGATACGCTCTCCGAATCGCAGCTGAAAGACAATCTCCTGGATAACGAATACAAATACGAAGACCGTAAGGAATTCCAGCAACTGGAGCTTACCAAAACACTGAGAGAGTTCAACGTAAAACGTTATCAGCTCAGCAAACTCCCTACCGTAGCCGCTTTTGGTACGTTCAGCAAGAACGCGATGCGTAATGAGTTCGATTTCTTCGGCAAAGGCGATTGGTTCACCACGGCGCTTGTTGGCGTAAAGATCACCGTTCCCATCTTTGAAGGATTTGCGAAAGATGCAAGGATCTCAAAGGCGCGTCTTGAACTGAAACAGGTTGAGAACCTCTCCGAAAACATGAAGCTCTCCATCGATAATGATGTGGAAACAGCCCGCATAAAGATCGGAAGCGCCCTGCTTTCCATGGAAAGCCAGCGCAGGAATATGGAACTGGCGGAAAGCATCTATAACCAGACGAAGCTGAAATACGATCAGGGCCTCGGCTCCAACCTGGAGATCACCAATGCTCAGACTGAACTGAGAACAGCCCAGGTGAATTACTACCAGGCGCTGTATGACGCAGTGATCGCCAGGATCGATTACCTCCGTGCTGTCGGAAAATTATAAACACAACAACTACCACAGATAAATAACTAATACATGAATACGATACTTAAACTAAGCGCTGGTGTACTGATGCTTTCGCTCACAGCCTGCGGCGCTTCAGATAACACGGACCTTAGTAAAAAGAAAGAAGAACTGGCCAAAGCAAAGACCGAGCAATCTGAACTGAGCTCCAAACTGACAGCAGTTTCTGATAAGATCACCAAACTGGAAGATGAGCTCAGCAAACTGGATTCCAGTTTTGCGAAGCCTGAAAAAACAAAGCTGGTGGCAGTTACAGCCATCGCATCCAGCCGGTTCACTCACTATATTGACCTGAAGGGAAGGATCGATGCGGTTAACACTGCATATGTTACTCCCCGCGGATTGGGCGGCCAGGTGAAAGCGCTGTATGTAAAACAGGGTGATGTGGTGCGAAAAGGACAATTGCTGGCGAAGCTGGATGATATTGCGTTCCGCCAGGATCTGGACCGCGCAAAGATCCAGTACAACACAGCTAAAACATATTATGACCGCAGGAAGAATCTCTGGGACCAGAAGATCGGTGCAGAGATCGATCTGATCAATGCCAAAGCGCAGATGGACAATGCCGCTAAAATGGTGGATCAGGCCGAGAACCAACTGGATATGGCGAATGTGTATGCAGAAATGAGTGGCGTTGCCGACCAGGTGAATATCCGGGTGGGTGAAGTGCTGAGTGCACAAACAGCCACCATGGCCGGCATCCGCATCGTAAACACGAACGACCTCAAAGTAGTGGCCGATGTTCCTGAGAATTACCAGGGAAAAGTTGGAGTAGGAAGCAATGTAGTGGTTAGTCTTCCTGAACTGGGTAACGATTCCATCCGCGCTAAAGTGAGTGTAGCCAGCAAGATCATCGATCCCAATTCAAGGACCTTCTATATCGAAGCACGTATTCCTGCCGGTAAGTCGCTCCGCGCCAATCAGCTGGCTATCGTGCGCATCCAGGATTATACAACGGCTGACGCCATCACCATTCCGGTGAGCACCCTGTCAAGTGATGAGAAAGGCAAATTCGTAATGGTGGCAACAACGCAGAACGGTAAACTGGTGGCTGTAAAACGCGCTGTAACCGTTGGTGAATTGTATGGTGACAAACTGGAAGTGAAATCAGGTCTTCAGGCTGGTGATCAGCTGATCACAGAAGGATTCCAGGGTCTTTATGACGGACAGGCCATTACCACAAACGTAAAGTAAGTACAGATCAATAAAACAACCTTATGAGTGCGTTAGAAAACCTTACGGGGAAATTCAAGCATTTCAAGCCCACTACCTGGAGTATAAAGAATAAAACTTCGGTATACCTGTTCATGCTCATCGTGAGCTTCATTGGTGTGTGGCAGTTTGTGACCCTTCCCAAAGAGCAGTTCCCGGATATTGTGATACCTACCATATATGTACAAACGATTTATGTAGGTAACTCTCCGAAAGACATCGAGAACCTGGTGAGCCAGCCGATCGAGAAACAGATCAAGGGTATCACAGGAGCCAAGATCAATAAAGTGATGAGCACTTCCGTACAGGACTATTCTGCCATTACGGTGGAATTTGATACGGATGTGAAAACGGATATCGCTTTGCGGAAAGTGAAAGATGCGGTGGATAAGGCCAAACCAGACCTGCCTACCGATCTTACTGAAGAACCTTCTGTAATGGAAGTGAGCTTCTCCGATCAGCCCATCATGTACGTGAACGTGAGCGGTAATTATGATGTGGTACGCCTGAAAAAATTTGCAGATGACCTGAAAGACAGGCTGGAAGAGCTTTCCCAGCTCAACCGGGTTGACCTGGTAGGTGCTCCCGAGCGCGAGTTCCAGATCAATGTTGACAATTACAGGATGCAGGCCGCCAATGTAACCTTCGATGATATCGAAGGAGCCATCAAGCGCGAGAACATGGATATCTCAGGCGGTCTCCTTGAAGCTGGCAATACCAAACGTAACCTGCAACTGAAAGGTCAGTTCAAAACAACCTTCGATATCGAAAAAGTAGTGATCCGCAACTCAAAAGGCGGCGCCATTTACCTGAAAGATATCGCCCAGATCAAAGACACCATCAAAGAAAGAGAAAGCTATGCGCGACTGGATGGAAAGAATGTAATTACCCTCAACATCATCAAACGTTCCGGTGAGAACCTCATTGAAACATCTGATGCAGTAAAAGGTGTAGTGGATGTGATGAAGGCGGAAAGCTTTCCGAAAGACCTCGATGTGGTGGTAACAGGTGATCAGAGTAAGACCACCAGGACCTCTTTCAATGAACTGGTGAATACCATTGTGATCGGCTTCTTACTGGTACTGATCATCCTGATGTTCTTCATGGGTGTGACCAATGCCTTCTTTGTGGCGTTGTCCGTTCCCCTGAGTATGTTCGTTGCCTTCATCTTCCTGCCGGCGGCTGACCTGATAGTAGGTACGCACGTAACCCTCAATTTCATCGTACTGTTTGCCCTGCTCTTCGGGTTGGGTATCATTGTGGATGACGCCATTGTGGTGATCGAGAATACACACCGGATCTTTGTGCAGGCAGGCGGAAAACTAAGTTCCGAGAAATCAGCCATGATGGCCGCCGGTGAAGTGTTTGTACCGGTTCTGGCAGGTACGCTTACCACCCTGGCGCCGTTCATACCACTACTCTTCTGGCCGGGTATCATCGGGAAGTTCATGATCTACCTGCCAACCATGCTGATCTTTACATTGACGGCGTCACTGATCGTGGCCTTTATCATGAACCCCGTATTTGCGGTGGACTTCATGAACCACGAAGAGCATGAAAAAAGAAAATCAGATATATTCAGAAAGCCTGCCCTCTGGGTGGCGCTGGCAGTAGGTATCATATTCGATCTGTTTGGGGTGACCTTCATGGGTAACCTGCTGATCTTTTTAGTGCTGCTGGTTATTCTGAACACCTATGTGCTCGATGGAATGATCAAGGCATTCCAGCATCGTGTGCTGCCCTGGATCATGGGCCACTACGAAACTCTGTTGCGTTGGGTGTTGAAAGGATGGAGACCGGTATGGATGCTTATCGGCACATTCGTATTACTCATTCTCTCTTTCTTCATCTTCGCAGCCTCCAATCCCAAAGTAGTGTTCTTCCCTACCGGTGATCCCAACCAGATCTTTGTGTACCTGAAATTGCCGGTGGGCACTGCTGTTGATTATACTGATTCTGTTACCAAAGTGCTTGAAGGCCGCGTGTACAAAGTGCTTGGAACGGAAAACGGAAAGAAGAATCCTGTAGTGGAAAGTGTGATCACCAATATTGCGGTTGGCGCGGGTGATCCGATGAGCGGCGACAGAAGTACACGCCCTGAACTGGGCCGTATTCAGGTTTCTTTCGTGGAGTTTGAAAAACGCCATGGTGTGAGCACCAAACCTTACCTGGATTCCATCCGGAATGTAGTGAAAGGTATTCCCGGTGCAGAAATTTCCGTGAACCAGGAGCAGGGTGGCCCTCCTACCGATCCTCCGGTGAACATTGAAATAGCGAGTGAGGATTTTGATAATCTTACCAAAACGGCGGTAGCGCTTAAGAATTACCTTGACTCGGTTCAAACACCAGGTGTGGAAGAGCTGAAAATGGACGTGGATCTCACCAATCCTGAAATTACGCTTATTGTTGACCGTGAGCGTGCCATGATGGCCGGTGTTACTTCAGCCCAGATAGGTATGACCATCCGTACAGGACTGTTCGGAAGAGAGCTGTCCAAGATCAAAGACGGCGATGAAGAATACAAGATCCAGCTTCGTAACCAGGAAGTACAGCGTAAAGACCTGGCTTCTCTCCTGAATATGCAGGTGGTTTTCATGGATCAGAGTGTGGGCAGAATGAAATCTGTTCCTATCAGTTCCGTAGTGAAAGTGGATTATACCAGCACGCTGGGAAGTGTGAAGCGCAAGAACCAGAAACGTATGATCACCCTGGTGTCTAACGTACTGGAATCACAGGGATACACGCCAACAGGCGTTAACCAGGAACTGGCGCAGCATATCGCCAACTTCAAGCAAAGGCCGGATGGTGTTACCATCAGGCAGACAGGTGAAGGAGAGCAGCAGGCTGAAACCGGCGCTTTCCTTGGTAAAGCACTGGTAGTTGCATTGTTGCTGATCCTGCTGATCCTGGTGATTCAGTTCAACTCCATCAGTAAATCCGTGATCATCTTAACGGAGATTATCTTCAGTGTGATCGGGGTATTGCTTGGGTTTGCATTCACGGGTATGGAAGTGTCTGTACTGATGACAGGTATGGGTATCGTAGGTCTGGCGGGTATTGTGGTGAAGAACGGTATCCTGGTGATTGAGTTTGCGGATGAGCTGCGTATGCGTGGTGTGAAAACCCGCGAAGCTGTGATACAGGCAGGTAAAACACGTATCATTCCGGTATTGCTCACAGCGGTGGCTGCCATCCTGGGCCTGATCCCGCTGGCCGTTGGTTTCAATATCGACTTCGTGAAAATGTTCTCTGAACTGAATCCGCATATCTTCTTCGGTGGCGATAATGCCGTGTTCTGGAAGCCGCTCTCCTGGACCATCATCTTTGGTCTGGCCTTCGCCTTCTTCATGACCCTGATCATTGTACCGAGTATGTACCTGATTGCGGAACGGCTAAGGCGTCCGATGCGCAAATCATTCGGTGGCAAGTGGGTGAGCTTCATGGGTATTCCGCCACTGACGGTTGTGTTTGCCTTCATGATGCTTGCGAGCATGTGGGTGCATCGTGCTAAACGCAGACGCCGTGAAAGAAGACTGGCTAACAACCCGAACGTGAATAAAGCCTTTGTCGGCAGCTGGTTCTGATGATAAAGCTTTTGTGAAATAATACGGGCCTCCGGAAAAATTCTCCGGAGGCCCGTAATTTTTTATACCCCTCCACTACTAATTGTAAGTAATCAATTTTAATGATAATATTGCGTAAGCAGTATTTGCAATAAATCTAAAAGTATGAGAACAAATCACGAGATAGACTATCGCATCATTGGTGAAGAGATGCAGTACGTTGAAATTGAGCTCGACCCCAACGAGACTGCCGTAGCGGAAAGTGGCGCTTTCATGATGATGGATGATGGCATCCAGATGGAAACGATCTTCGGGGACGGCGCAAAACAGCAACAGGGTTTCTTCGGAAAACTGATGTCGGCCGGTAAACGCGTGCTCACCGGTGAAAGCCTGTTCATGACAGCCTTTACCAATATGGGGCATGGCAAGAAAAGAGTAAGCTTTGCTTCTCCCTATCCCGGTAAGATCATTCCGCTTGACCTGCAGCAGATGGGTGGAAAGATAGTAGCGCAGAAAGACTCCTTCCTTTGTGCAGCCAAAGGAGTGAGTGTAGGTATCGAATTCCAGCGCAGGCTCGGGACCGGTCTTTTTGGTGGAGAAGGTTTCATCATGCAGAAACTCGAAGGGGATGGAATGGCCTTTGTGCACGCTGGTGGTCATGTGTTCGAGAGAGAATTACAGGCGGGTGAATTCCTGCGTATCGATACCGGCTGTCTGGTTGCCTATACACAAACCATCGATTATGATATCCAGTTCGTAGGCGGTATCAAGAACACGCTTTTTGGTGGAGAAGGTCTTTTCTTTGCCACACTGCGCGGACCTGGTAAAGTATGGATCCAGACCCTGCCTATCAGCAGGCTTGCCGGAAGGATCCTGGCATATGGTACTTACAATCGTAAAGAAGAGGGAAGTATCCTGGGTGGCCTGGGCAATATGCTCGATGGCGACGGATGGAAATAATGCTGCTTTTATAACGCAGTGTCCGGTAGCTCGCCTCTGCGAGTGACTTATATTGGTTCGCCTCTGGCGAACACTGTGTTGCCGGAGACGGCGGAATAAACGTCACTCGCGGGGACGCGAGCAACTGGGCAGCGCAAAATGAAACGGGGCAAACCAAAAAGGTTTGCCCCGGGTTATTTAAAATGAGTTGAGTTCCTGATTACGCCTGCGGTTGTGCAGGAGGTGTGCCATTGTCCTTCGGCGGCTGCTGTGGCCTTGGCTTTTGCTGCTGCTGATTCTGAGGACGTTGTTGTTGCTGGGGTTTTTGTCCCTGCTGTCCTTGCTGTTGCGGACGCTGTGCCTGCTGGTTAGGTTGAGGCTTCTGGCCCTGTCCCTGCTGCTGACCACCTTGTTGCTGCGGTTTCTGTCCCTGCTGTTGCTGTGGCCTGCTTTGTTGTTGTCTCTGTTGCTGAGGGCGCTGGCCTTGCTGATTCCCATGTTGTGGTCTCTGCCCCTGACCTTGTTGCTGGGGCTTCTGGCCGTGACCGCCCTGTTGTTGGGGCCTTTGCTGCTGACCTGGCTTCTGCTGCACATTGCCCTGCCTTTGCTGACCACCTTTCTGGTCCTTGCCCTGGTGACGCTTTTTCTTCTCAGCTTTTTCAAGGCTGCGGAGACTGATCTGTCCTACCACATCCACAAATTCAGGTTCAACTTCCTTCGGTTTGTTGGTAGTTACATCAACTGGCTCCAGTTCATCAGGAATGATGCCCTGTGAATTCAGTTTCTTGATAGTACGCACACGTTCTATGCTCAGGGGGTATTGCTTGTTGCTGTCTGGCAACATATACCACATCAGATTTTTGAAAATGTCTTTCTTGATAAGATTCGCATATCCTTTTGCCACCTGGATACTTTCGGCATTTTCCGGGAAATGCTGGAGGGCATCAAGGTAGGTATCCAGCTCGTAGTTGAGACAGCATTTGAGACGGCCGCATTGTCCGCTGAGTTTGCTCTGGTTGATGCTCAGGTTCTGGTAACGGGCTGCCGTGGTATTTACAGATTTGAAATCGGTCAACCAGGTGCTGCAGCAGAGCTCACGGCCGCAACTGCCCACACCGCCTACTTTGGCGGCTTCCTGGCGTGCTCCGATCTGGCGCATCTCCACTTTTACCTTGAATTCGCGGGCGTAGACCTTGATCAGTTCCCGGAAATCCACCCGGTCATCTGCGATGTAAAAGAAGGTGGCTTTGCGCCCATCCGCCTGGATCTCCACTTCGGAGATCTTCATGTTCAGATTCAGTTGCTTGGCAATGGCGCGGGACTGGATGATGGCATCCTTTTCACGGCCTTTGTTCTGTTGCCAGACTTCGAGGTCTTTATCGGAAGAACGTCTGAGTACCTTTTTCATTTCGGGCTCAAACTCATTCAGCCCTTTCTTTTTCAGCTGCATCCTTACCACTTCTCCGGTTACGCTTACGGAGCCAACATCAAAACCGCTGACACCTTCTACCGTTACCATATCTCCTTTTTCGAGGAGGTGCACTGTGCTGTTTCTGAAATAATCTTTTCTGCTGCCATTGTTGAAGGCGATCTCAACCACCTTGCAGGCACTGTCTTCGTCGTTGATTGGTAAGTTGACAAGCCAGTCGAACACATTCATCCGGTTACAACCACCTGTGCTGCAACCTCCGTTACTTTTACAGCCGGACACTTTACCGCCGCCTGTACTGCATGAAGTACATCCCATTCGTATGTTGAATTGACGATGATTAAATTTGATTTATGTTGAAGCTGTACAGGAAGGAATCAAAAGGAGGGAGTACATGCAATACAATATGCTAACAGTTGAGGACTGATAAACATACCATTACTATATATATAGCAGTGTAAGATGACTCAGTAAAAACCTTCGCTCTGTTATGAACCCACACTACACAAACCTCTCTTTTTCACTTTTCTGTACAGGCTGTTATTACAAATATAGGTTTTTCAGAACAAAAGGGGCTTTATAAGACAGTCAGGGTCTGGCGGGTAGCCATTATATGGTATAATTTGATAGTGAGTGCGTGGAAAAGCATCTTCGCATTAGCATTTCTTTCAATGTAATAGGCCGCGTTATCCAGTTCTTTGATGATGGCTTCCTGCTGGGCAAAGCTCGTTAACTTGTTGAGACGTAATGCAAAATCCTTTTCCGCTTCGGGCAGCGTGAGTGCATCCGGACCCATGGCCTGCAGGCGGATGGCCATTTCCAGCAGGTGATTGAAATAGCGGAGGAATTGTTTTTGTTTTTCGCGGCCCAGTTTGCTGACATCGTCCACCCATTTTACCTGGGAGATGGGGCCGTTCTTGAGGATGGCGTTCAGCCATTCCCGCACCAGGGAGATCCAGTCTTCCCCGGCATGGTTCAACAGTTGAAGGGCTTCGCGGTAATTACCTTCGGAAATGGAAGCTATCTGCCTGGCCTGATCAGGTTGCAGATTGGCGCGGTCACCCAGTGCATTCGCAATTTCCTGTGTAGTGAGCGAAGGGATCTTTACCAGCTGGGTACGGCTGAGGATGGTGGCCAGGATCTGCGCCTCATTCTCAGCAACCAGGATAAAAAGTGTATCGGCCGGTGGCTCTTCAATCAGCTTGAGGAGTTTGTTCCCCTCGTTGCCCAGGTATTCAGGCATCCAGAGCAACAGGATCTTGAAGCCGCTTTCAAAACTCTTCAGGTTGAGTTTGCGGATAATATCGTTACACTCGTAAGCGGTGATATTGCCCTGCTTGTTCTCCGCCCCGATGAACTGGAGCCAGTCATATATATTACCGTAAGGGTATTGCCCCATGAACTCTCTCCACTCGCTGATATAATCCGTACTGAGAGGTTTATCACCGGGCTTGCGGGGGATCACCGGATAAGAATAGTGAATATCCGGGTGCATCATCTGCTGTGCTTTCTGACAGGCAGCGCATTCGCCGCAGGCATCATTGAGCAAAGCTGGTTCCGGAGCGGGTTCTGCATCTCCGAATAAAGAAGGGCCGGGATCGGCAGCCGCTCCGCGCCTGTTCACTTTCTCACATACAACATACTGCGCAAAGGCCAGTGCCATGGGAAGGGCACCGCTGCCTTCTTTTCCGAGAAAAAGAAGGGCGTGAGCCAATTTGTTTTGCTGCACCATTTCCACCAGGTGCTGCTTCGTATCCGCCTGACCGATTACTTTTTTGAAAGACATGAGCGCGAAGATAACAAAAGTCCAAGCCTGTTTTCCTGCTTAGTTGAGGTACTTCAGCAATTCAGGATCGCTGGGTTTCACTTTGCTGGGGAATACAGTGATCAGCTTGCCTTTTTCATCAACCAGGAATTTGGTGAAGTTCCATTTAACGGGATCTTCAATGCCCAGTTTTTTGGCTTCTTCCTGGAGATATTTGTAGAGAGGGTGAATGTCTTCGCCTTTCACAGAGACCTTTTCTGCCATGGGGAAGGTAACGCCATAATTCTTCTGGCAGAATTCCTGGATCTCCTGGTTGGTGCCGGGTTCCTGCTGACCGAAGTTATTGGCAGGGAAACCGATGATCACCAGTTTGTCCTTATGCTCTTTGTACAATGTTTCCAGTTCCGAGTATTGTTTGGTAAACCCGCATTTGCTGGCGGTATTTACAATAAGGATCTTCTTTCCCTTGTAATCTGCCAGATTGATGGTGTCGCCCATGAGGCCTGGAACCTTGAAGTCGTAAATGCCCATTCCTACGGTGAGCACTACTGAGAGCAGCAACAAACGGATCATAACTAATTATGTTTTGAAGTGATGTATCTGTAATACAAGAATTGTACTAAAAAGGTTGCCGGTTTATTGTTTTTCATAACAGCCCAGGTCTGGCTGGCCAACCGGGCGCGGTTTACCATCCAGATCGATACTGAGTGCAGTGCTGACACCTGCGTTGATGGCAGGTGATCCTTCCTTCAACCGGAAATTGTACAGTTTCTTCTGGGTATCGATGTTCTCAAATTGCGGCGCCTGGTTCAGCAGGATATTGATAAGCGTAACATTGGCCGGTTCTGTTTTGGCCTTCAGGATGCAATTGGTGAAACTGGCATTGAAGGTAGCGGTGCTTTCTTTTTGTGTGACCACTTCATTGTCCACGGTACTGTTGTCTGCCCAGAAAATACAGTTGGTGAATGCGGCGGAGAGATTGCTTCCTTCAACAGCAGCGCCTTCTTTCACAAAATTTGTCAGCAGCAGCACAGGCTCCTTGTGCTGGATAAATGAATTGGTGTAGGCGGCAACCGTGCAATGCGTGAACTGGTAATTGCCCCCTTTCACCAGCATGATATTCTTGCCGCAGTTACTGATCAGGCAGTTCTCTGCATCGATGGAGCTGGCTACTGAGAGGATGCCCGCATCGAAGCAATTATCTATGACGGATTCTCTCAGGCTTAGTTTCGGTTGTGCGTTGCCGGAAGCATTGCTGAGCACCAGGCCCTGGTAGGCATTCCTGATCTCTGTGTACTGTAATTCGTTGTTTTTGCTTGGCTCCCTGAAATAAATGCCGGGCCATGCAGCGGGGTATTCCTTGTAAGGCGCGTCCAGCCTGTCTCCCCGGAAAATGATTTTTTCCCCGTCATCGGCTCCGCCGTTGGCCTTGATGGTGCCATCCACAAAAAAAGGAGCATCTGCGTGTAAGTAAATGCGTGTTCCTTTTTCGATGGTAAGGGTAACGTTCTCGTCTACCAGTAATCCTCCAAGGATCACATAAGGCCGGTCGTTGATCCAGGTTTCATCGGCATCGATGAGTCGGTTCCGGTAGAAGTGGGCATTCTGCCCCCAGGCATCCAGTTGTACCCATTGCTCCTGGTTGTTGTATTTAATATGTACACTGTCCTGCACCACAAAGGGCAGGTTGGCTGCACTGGGATCTATCTTAACGGTAACAAAAACATAAAGGCTGTCGTTGGCTTCCACTTCCAGGTCTCGTACAATGGGGCCGGGGAAACCATCTACATTGATCTTGTAAAAGGAGCTGTTTCCTCCGCCAAGGGACACTTCGCTGATACGGAGTTTTTGATCGTTCTGGTTATAGATGCGGAAAAACCGGGTCACAGATCCCGTGGAGGTGAACAGGGTATCGAAGTGAAGGCTGTCGGTAGACATGGTAACATTAGCGTTACCGGTGATGAACGTGTTTTTCTTGCATGCGCTGGCAGTGATCAGGCCCAGCAAAATGGCAACCAGGATTTGTTTCATGTGGCTCAAAAATAAGGTTTTCATTTCATGGCGCAAGCCAGTGTACAGAGGCTGAGGGTGGCGCCGGGCGCTTTCAGAAGTTCTGCGCCACAGGCTTCAAGGGTGGCTCCGGTAGTGATCACATCATCTACCAGCAACAGGTGTTTGCCGGCTACCTGGTCCGGCTGCAGGAGCCGGAAGCTCTGGCTGATGTTTTCCCATCTTTCAGTACGGTTCCTGTGTGTTTGGGATCCGGCAGGATTGATACGTGCTATCACATTGTTCAGTACAGGCCGGTTGAGCACAGCGGCAATTCCGTTGCTGAGAATGGCCGCCTGATTGTAATGACGCTGCTTCTGTTTTTGCTGATGCAGGGGCATCGGTATAATGGCATCGATGCCATTGAATCGCGGAGATGCAATAATGGAGTTACCCATCTTCCGGCCAAAATATTCCCCGATCTCCGTGTTCCCTTTGTATTTGAACTGATGCATCAATTGCTGTATGAGCGATTGCTGTGTAAAGAAGAAATGACTGGCCATGCTGATGAACGGCAGTCTGCCCGTCAGCATTTTTTCTGATGCATTTCCGGCATGATCATAGAAATCGGTTATGGGTAAACGTTGATTGCAATCAATGCATAACAGCTGCTCTTTGCTGACAGCGTCTGATCCGCATCCCTGGCAGGTTTGCGGGAAGAAGAGTTGGAGCAGTGATTGAGCGGCTTGCTTGATCTGCATGAGAAGTTTTTAACCGAACAGATAGCTGTAGACTTCTTCCACCCTCGCCATCTGGATGATCTCGATATTGTATGATTGCTGATGTAGTGCTTTCTGTGTGTATTTGGAAACGATGATCTTTTCGAAGCCGAGTTTCTCTGCTTCCGCAATGCGTTGTTCGATCCTGTTCACTGCCCTGATCTCTCCGCTGAGACCAACTTCACCTGCGAAGCAGATATCATAGGGAAGCGGAATATCTTCATATGAGCTCAGCAATGCACAGAGTACCGCCAGGTCGATGGAAGGATCTTCCACTTTAAGGCCGCCTGCAATATTGAGGAACACATCTTTTACTCCGAAGTGGAATCCGCCTCTTTTTTCGAGAACAGCCAGGAGCAGCTGTAGCCTGCGGAGGTCAAATCCCGAAACCGTCCGCTGGGGGGTGCCATAAACGGACTGGGTAACCAGGGCCTGCACCTCTATCAGGAGGGGGCGCATGCCCTCGATGGTGGCGGCAATGGCTATCCCGCTGAGTTGTTCCTCCTTCTGGCTCAATAAGATATCGCTGGGATTGGCCACTCCCCTCATTCCGTCGCTGCCCATTTCATAGATCCCCAGCTCGGCAGTGCTCCCGAAGCGGTTTTTAAGGGTCCGGAGAATCCGGTAGGCATAGTGCCGGTCGCCCTCAAACTGCAATACTGTATCCACCATATGTTCCAGCATTTTCGGGCCTGCAATACTGCCATCTTTGGTGATATGACCGATCAGGAAAACAGGAATGTTCATGTCTTTTGCAAAGCGTTGAAATTCTGAGGTGGTTTCCCTGATCTGCGATACGCTGCCCGGAGAAGAATCTATATAAGGACTTTGTATTGTCTGAATGGAATCAACGATCACCAGATCGGGCTTCAGCTTTTTTATTTCCTGGAAAATAGTTTGTGTGAGCGTTTCTGTAAGCAGGTAAAAGTTCTCGTTCTGAATTTTCAGGCGGTCTGCCCGCAGTTTGATCTGTTGTTCACTTTCTTCTCCGCTGATATAAAGTGTAGTGATACTTTTCAGTTGCAAAGCGTTCTGAAGAAAGAGCGTTGACTTTCCGATGCCTGGCTCTCCTGCAACAAGTACAAGACTTCCGGGAACAATGCCACCGCCCAGAACCCTGTTCAGCTCTGCATCTCCGGTGATGATGCGATCCTGCTCACTGCTTTTTATTTCATTGAGTGCAATTGTTTTTGATGTTCCGTTCTTCACATCTTCCGGTCTCCACTGCTTCTCTTTTTGGGAAATATCTTTATGGATCACTTCTTCAATAAAAGTATTCCAGCTTCCGCATGAAGGACACTTACCTGACCACTTAGGACTTTCATAACCACAGTTCGAACAGAAGAAGGCGGTTTTTATTTTACTCATATGATAAAGATACGTTGGGAACGATTCAGTTTTCCGGATAGATGATGTTGAGAGAATCGATGACGTAGTTCAGCAAAAAAAAATGGCGAAGACAAAAAATTCACAATGTGGATAACCTCGTTCGAAAGGCAGATTTCGAAGACAAAAAATCACAAAAATAATTGCATGGATTTTAGTGGGAGAGGGATGAAAAATGCAGTGAAAAATGAGGAAAAAAAATACAGTGATTTTCGAAAAGTAAAAGGGCCAACATTGCTGTTGACCCCTTACTTACTAACCCATTAAATTCTTGCACTAAATTACAAATTCGCACCACATAACAAAATTATTTTTTAGGGTTGTGAATAAATAATAATCCGTATGAGAGAGCAATTTATTGTCTTTATATTGCTGTAAATCAATTAATTAAAAATTTTAGACCCAATAAGCTATGCATTACGGTGATAAATTGGCAGCCATGTTTTTTGAATGGCTTTGAAGGTGACAAAACTGCTCCTTTTCATGCCGAAATGTGGTAGAAAAACCTCAAAAAAAGTTTGGTAATTCATTTGATATTTCACTATGAGAATCTTTAAAAAAATACCAGAAAATGACACCATCGATTTGGATAATTTCCCTCGTGTTTATAGGCATCAGTATGTTAGTTTCCGGGGTGTTAAAAAGTAAGTTTAATTCATATGCAAAGCTTCGTTTGAGCTCCGGATTGTCAGGCAGTGAAGTAGCCCGGAAAATGCTCCGGGACAATGGGATTTATGACGTTCAGGTGGTTTCTGTGGACGGATTCCTGAGTGATCACTACAATCCGGCCACTAAAACAGTGAATCTGAGCCCGGATGTATATAATGGAGTGAGTATTTCAGCGGCGGCGGTGGCTGCCCACGAATGCGGCCACGCTGTGCAGCACGCTACCCAGTATCCCTGGATGGCCATGCGAAGCAAGCTGGTCCCTGCGGTACAGGTAAGCTCAGGTATAGTGAATATTGTGCTGCTGCTGGGAATAGTGATGGTAAACGCTTTCCCCCAGTTATTGCTGGCCGGGATCGTTCTTTTTGCCATAACTACCTTATTTTCAGTGATTACGCTCCCTGTTGAGTTTGATGCCAGCCGCCGGGCCCTTGCCTGGTTGCAGCACACCAATATCACTACGGCCCAGGAATACCCCAAGGCAAAGGACGCGCTGAAATGGGCTGCCACTACTTATGTGGTAGCTGCGCTCGCCTCCGTGGTGACCCTGATACAATATATATTGATCTTCCTGGGAGCCAGTAACCGGAACCGGGATTAAAGAAAAACCACAATTTTTTAATATTCTGATAAAGCCATGCAGCATCCTGCATGGCTTTCCTGTCTCAGCATTATACAACACACGCTAACGATTGCTTATTATACTTTTTCATGTTAACGTTGCCATTTTCCCTTAGGGGCGAATGGTTTCCCGGAAACGGGGATACTCTTACTCAAAACCAAACTGCAAAGAAAACTCTGGTTAACCACCGGAGTTTTTGATTTTAAGGAAGTCTTCAGCCAATTTTCATCTTGATAAATGTCAAATAATACAATGGAGGTCGTAGGGGTGAATTGAACGGCGACTTCGAGATTTGATCACTCTGGTACTTCAGTCTGTTTGTTTATTCCTGCTGTTCGCATGCTCTAAATGTCCGTTCATTGTACAAAAAAGCTGCTTGAGGGCGCGAATAGTGGCATTAGTCCTGACGAGCGGCGTTTGTAAGCTTTTACAACCATTGATCAGTTAAGCGCAGCAGTTATTAAATTCTTATTGTCTGATTTTTTATTAGCGAACACAATTTTGTTATTTTAACGTTTCGAAAACAACGACTCTTTTCATTTTCAAAACTAACAACATTCCTTATGAGAAATTTGTATGGCCTGTTGACCGCGCTTTTGATGTTTTGCTGGTCAACCACCCAGGCCCAGGTGAAAGACGTGACCGGTCAGGTTACGGACTCCCGGGATGGTTCTCCCCTCGCCAAAGTAACGGTTAAGGTTAAAGGTTCAAACGTTACTACGGAAACTTCTGCTGACGGTTCATTCTCACTCAAGGCTCCGGCCAATGCAACGGAACTTGTTTTCAGCTATGTTGGTTATAACGATCTGGAGGCTCCAATCAAATCAGTGATGGAGATCCAGCTTGTACCCGGCGATAAATCACTGAACGAAGTGGTTGTGGTGGGTTATGGTACCAAGATCAAACGTGATGTAACCGGTTCTATCGCAAAAGTAGGCGCCAAAGAATTGGGCAATACTCCTGTTACCAGCTTCGAGTCAGCCCTGCAGGGCCGCGCAGCAGGTGTGATGATTGAACAGGGAAGTGGTAAACTTGGTCAGGCCATCAAGGTACGTATCCGTGGCGCTGCTTCCGTTACCGGTGGTAATGAGCCGCTTTACGTGGTAGATGGTATTCCGGTGATCACCACCAACCTGTCTTCCAATGGAGCTCCTACTAATCCTCTTGCAGACCTCAATATCAACGATATTGAATCAATCGAAGTACTGAAAGATGCCTCTTCAGCGGCCATCTACGGCGCACGCGCCTCTAATGGTGTAGTACTTATCACTACCAAGAAAGGTAAGTCAGGGAAGTCTAAAGTGGATTTCGGATTTTATACCGGCATGCAGAAACCTACGCGTAAAGTGGATTTCATGAATGCTGAGGAATATGTTGGCATCATGCAGGCCGCTGCTGTAGGCAGGGCTAAATATGACTGGAGAATGGGTACCAGCCCTTATGCTTCCGAGCAGGAAGCAATTGATGGACGTTTGGCCATACTGGCTGGTAACCTGGATTATTTCAGCGCCGATAATGAGGACTGGAAAACGTTCAAAGTAAATACTGACTGGCAGGATGAAGCTTTTCAGCGTGCTCCTATCTCCCAATACGATATTAATATGTCAGGTGGTAACGATAAGACCACCTTCTATATGGGACTTCAGTACCTCGATCAGAAAGGTATCATGATCCAGAATGAGCTTAAGCGTTACAATGGCAGGCTCAACCTTGACCATAAGGCCAATAATTGGCTGAATGTAGGTATGAACATGAGCTTTGCGCGTTCCGTGAACAAGCGTATTCCCAATGATAATGCCTTTTCCAACCCGCTGCAGTTGGTAGCTCAAATGCCTATCACCCCGCTGATCGATCCCCGTACAGGTAAACTGAGCGGTGCTGAAGATCCGAATGATAACGGGAACCCCAACTCGGATTACCCGCTTTATTATAATGGTCTTCTCAACGTTCAGGGGGCATCATACAATACTACGGTTTACAGAACACTGGGTAACCTGTATGCACAGGCGCAGATCGCTGAAGGATTAAGCTTCAGATCTGAATTTGGCGTGGATGCCCTTATTCAGAACGAAGAAGCTTATTATGGCCCAATTACCGTTGTAAACTCAGTATATCCCAAGGGTGGTGGCTTTACTGCTGATGAGCAGATCCTCAACCTTACCACCAATAA
This sequence comes from Pseudobacter sp., assembly GCF_051955275.1. NCBI lineage: Bacteria > Pseudomonadati > Bacteroidota > Chitinophagia > Chitinophagales > Chitinophagaceae > Pseudobacter > Pseudobacter sp. Next base: position 43,491 of record NZ_JBQCGW010000103.1, read on the forward strand.
CTTCCTCCGTTATGCCAAAGTGTTTAACAACGATCATAGTTTTGAAGTGGTAGGTGGTATGAGCTGGCAGGAATACAAAAGAATGTATGGTTCAGGAACTGCAGAAAGCTTTCCATCAGAAGCCTACAAAAAACTGGTTAGCGCTGCGGTTAAATCCAATGTGACCTCTGAAGCGCACCGCTTTTCATTCCTTGCCTATTTTGCCAGGGCCAACTATAAATTTAAAGACAAATACCTCCTGGCATTGAGTGGCCGTTATGATGGTTCTTCAAGGTTCGGTTCCAACAACCAATGGGGTTTCTTCCCTGCAGTGTCTGCGGGATGGATTATTTCCGAAGAGGATTTCCTGAAATCAAGCCAACTGATCAGCTTCCTGAAACTGAAAGGTAGTTATGGTCTTACCGGTAACGCAGAGATCGGTAACAATTCTTCTCTGGGACTCTGGTCTGGTGATGCTGCCTATGGTGGTATTCCCGGTCAGCGCCCTACTCAGATTGCCAACCCTGACCTCAAATGGGAAACTACAACCAGTGCTGACCTGGGTTTTGAAGTTGGATTCCTTAACAACAGGATCAGTGTTGAATTTGATGTGTATGAGAGAAGAACGAAAGACCTGTTGCTGAGCCGCAATGTACCTGGTACTACGGGCTTCAGAACACAAACAGTAAACCTGGGTGAACTGACCAACAAGGGCATCGAGTTCTCTATCACAAGCGATAATATCGTTACCAAAGATTTCCGCTGGAGCACCAATATCAATTTCGGTCTTAACAAAAATAAAGTGACCAACCTTCAGGGTGAAGAACTTGGTGTTTATGAAAATCGCGCCAAGGAAGGTGAGCCTATCGGTATTTTTGTTGGAAAGGAATATGCAGGTGTGGATCCTTCCAATGGAGATGCTATTTACTATCTCAATACGCGCAAATCGGATGGAACCCTGGACAGAACCACTACCAACAATTATGATGATGCGCAAACTGTTACTATCGGCGATCCCAATCCTGATTTCATCTATGGCGTAAGAAATAACCTCAGCTATAAAGGATTCGATGCTGAGATCCTTATCCAGGGTGTACAGGGCAACCAGATCTATTCCAGCGCGGGTCAGTATACATCTAACAACGGAAACTTTTTCGATAACCAGACCAGGGACCAGCTCAGTTACTGGAAGAAACCAGGCGATATTACAATGGTACCTGAACCGAGATATTCCAGAAACAATGGTAATGCTCAGTCCAGCCGTTATGTGTCAGACGGATCCTACCTGCGTGTGAAAGCCGTAACCATCGGTTATAACCTACCCAGAAGCATCCTGAATAAAATCAAATTTGATCGTGTTCGCGTATACGTAAGAGGACAGAACCTGGCAACCATCACCAATTACAAAGGATGGGATCCTGAGGTGAATGCGGATTTCAATGCATCTAACATCAATCAGGGTGTTGACTTCTACACGCCTCCTCAGGCAAGGGCCATCATTTTTGGTTTAAACATTGGTTTGTAAAATGTCCTAAAAGAAAAATTATGAAAAAGTCAATCTTAATATATTGCCTGGCTGTGCTGATGATACCAGCATTGACAGGGTGTGAAAAGTCGCTTGACGTAAAGCCTACACAGGAGATAGATGAATCAGATGCGCTCCGTACCAGTTCTGATGTGGAAGCAGCCCTTATTGGCGCTTACTCCGATATGGGTGATGCTGATGTTTATGGAGGTAGCTTGCAGGTAGCCGCTGAGTTGCTGACATCAGGAAATGAGATCAACTGGAGCGGTACTTTTGAAACCTATACAGATTTTTACGCCAAGTCTACCAAAACAGTAAATACACAGGTATCCTTCTTCTGGATGGACTGTTACCGTGTGATCAATGATGTAAATAACGTACTGGCTTCCCTGGAGGTAGTTAATGCTGAGAGGAGAGACAGGGTGGAAGGCGAAGCTAAATTCCTGCGTGCCTGTATGCATTTTGAACTGGTTCGCTTTTTTGCGAAACCCTGGCAGCAGGGAGATCCCTCTCAGAATGATGGCGTTCCCATTATGCTGAAGCCTTACAAAACCGATCTTCCGGATAATGAGGTTCGTCCTTCAAGGGCTAAGGTTGCTGCAGTTTATGATCAGGTTATCAAAGATCTTACCGATGCAGAGAATCTCCTGGAAGTGCCTTCTGCAGGCTACTTCTTTGCACATAAGATAGCAGCCCAGGCGATGCTGGCAAGGGTTTATCTTCAGAAAGGAGACTTTCCCAATGCTGCCGCTGCGGCCAACAGGGCGCTGGAGGCCAATGAGGACGGTGGACAACCATTCCGTCTGCTGCCTTCTTATTTTGATGTGTTCCCTTACAATGGCGACCAGCCTTCACTGGTTATCGGAAATACACCGGAAGATGTTTTCGCTGTTCAGGTATCCAATACCGATGGTGTGAATGACTTCTTTACTTACTTCTCAGCAGACGGACGCGGTGATATCGATATTCTGCAAGACCACCTGGATCAGTATGAACCCAACGATGAAAGGCTGGCACTGTTCTATGGCAGCAGCGCTGTTTACACCGGTAAGTTTGATATGCAGTACAGCAATGTTCATATTATCAGACTGGCGGAGCTCTATCTTACCAGGGCAGAAGCCAATTTCAGATCAGGTAATCAGGTAGGCCCTAATTCGCCGAGGGAAGATATCAATATCATACGCAACCGCGTAGGCCTGGATTCTTATGATGATGATGCAGATATCACCCTTGCCAGGATCCTCCATGAAAGAAAACTGGAACTGGCATTTGAGGGTTTCCTTTTGCACGACATCAAGAGAAATCAGCAGACTATCGGTGGATATGCCTGGAATGATCCCAAGCTGGTGTTGCCGATCCCTGACAGGGAAAGAAGGACCAATACCAACCTGAGCCAGAATGACGGCTACGGAAACTGATTTGTAGTAATAATTCTATAAAAATGAAGCGTGTGCCGGATACCGGTACACGCTTCTGTTTTTAAAAATGCACACTTGCAAATCAGGATAACACAGTTACTGGTTTTGTGTTGTGGAGTTGAGGTGCTGCACCTAACTTTACTTCCGTACATATACTTTGTACAGGGCTGGTTCATTGTATATAATACGACAGGGCAACTTTATAGTTGCCCTGCTTTTTTATTTAGAGTTTGATCTCTTCGTCGTGCTTATCAAAAAAGTGGTATTCCGTGAGATGGTAGTTTGTATTCTCTTTCATTTTCACTTTACGTCCATATTTGAACCGCCATTTCCACTGCTTTGAATTGAACCATTTGCCTTTGGTGAGATAGGCGTACATGATGGGGTGTACAACCAGAGCAAGATCTTTGTGCTGGTGGGTGATGAGATAAGAAAGGTTCTTCTCAATTTCATCTTCCAGCAATAAGGTGGAGGAGATCTTACCGGTTCCCGCGCAGGTGGGACAAACTTCCTGGGTATTGATATTCATCTCCGGCTTCATTCTCTGCCGGGTGATCTGCATGATACCGAATTTGGAAATGGGCAGTACAGCATGTTTTGCCCTGTCGGACTTCATGAACTCTTCCATTGCATCCAGCAGCTTGCGTTTGTTCTCGGGGAGTTTCATGTCAATGAAATCCACTACGATGATACCTCCGAGATCACGCAGACGTAATTGCCTGGCGATTTCGGCCGCAGCTTCAAGATTTGTTTCCAGGGCATTCAGTTCCTGGTTATTGCCTACACTTTTATAGCCACTGTTCACGTCAATAACGTGGAGGGCTTCCGTGTGCTCAATGATCAGGTAGGCGCCACTGGGGAGATTCACTGTTTTGCCGAAAGCAGCTTTCACCTGTTTGGTGATACCGAACTGGTCAAAGATGGGCAGGCCATTGTTGTAATAGGTAACGATCTCGGCCTTTTCGGGGGCGATACGCTGGATATAACTCCTGGTATCGTTGAAAAGGTTCCTGTCGTTCACCACTATCCGGTTGAAATCTTCATTCAGCAGGTCGCGCAGGATGCTGGTGGTCTTCGTTTGCTCACTCAGTATTTTGGCGGGGGCTACGGAACCTTTGAGGTTATGCTGGATGGTCTTCCATGTTTCTACGAGCATGGAAAGATCTTCATGCAGCTCTGCCGTATTCTTGCCTTCTGCAGCAGTACGAACGATAACGCCGAAATTTTTTGGTTTGATCGCTTCCACGATCTTCTGCAGGCGTTTGCGTTCATCCGCGGAATGTATTTTCCGGGATACCGCTACAATGTCGTTAAAGGGAGTGATGACTACGAAACGTCCGGGAAGGGAGATTTCACAACTGAGGCGTGGTCCTTTGGCCGCTATCGGTTCTTTGAGGATCTGAACCAGGATGTTGGGCTTACCGCTGAGTACTTCATTTATCTTACCGGTCTTGATGATCTCAGGTTCCACCACAAAGGTGCCGAAATCAAAGCCGGGCTCGGATGTATCGTTGATTGACTGCTGGGTGAATTTAAGCAATGAGCGGGCATATGGACTGAGGTCTGTATAGTGCAGGAATGCATCCTTTTCAAACCCAACGTCTACAAAAGCCGCGTTCAATCCCGGGATCAGTTTCTTTACTTTCCCGAGATAGAGATCACCTACAGCAAAACTGCCATCCGCTTTTTCGTGATGAAGTTCTACCAGCTTCTTGTCCTCCAATAGGGCTATCTCAACCCCCTGGGGAGCAGCATTAATTATTAATTCCTTATTCAAGCGTAACAACTTTTACCGTCTTACCAATCACCACTACAAGGAAGGTTGCTGAAGAGGTATTAATTGTCAGTTATCATACTCTGGGCGGGGAACTTGAATAAATGACAAATAATGAAAATCCAGCTAAAAGGAAGAAGGAAGGGGCCGGTGATCGCCGGCCCTGTGTAAAAAGAAAAAATTCTAGCGATTTTTCTTCTTATGACGGTTCTTTCTCAGTCTTTTCTTACGCTTATGCGTAGCGATCTTATGACGTTTTCTCTTTTTTCCACAAGGCATATAACACCAATGAATTAAAGTTAACAAATGATTTTTACGGTCCTATTGTTTCAGCGCTTTTATACGCTGTTCAATGTCTGCAACGATCTCGGGCCTGCCGAGTAATTTCTTTTTTGCTGCTTCGTACCAGTGAATGGCTTCTGCTTTATTGCCTTTGCCTTCATGGATGTCTGCCAGCATCAATACAGCTTCCAGATTATTCGGTTCGTACGTGGCCACTCTGGTGAGGCGTTCGATGGCTTTATCCACCTGGCCTGATACAAGAGCACCCTGTGCGAGCATGAACTGGGCGTACATATTGGTGGAATCCCTCTCTGCCACTTCCCTGATCTTCAGGATCCCTTCCATCGGGTTGCTGCTGATATTACCGAAAAGGTAACAGCTACCAAGCCCGATTTTCAATGAATCATTATTGGGATCCAGCTCTAATCCCTTCTCAAACAACTCTTTAGCCTGTAAGGCCATCCAATTCCTCAGAGATGGGTCACCCTGACGGCGAACCCCGTCCAAAAAGAATTGGGCAGCAAAGGTGAGGTTTTTTTGAGAATTTTCCAATTTAGCTGCTTCAGCCGTATAATAAGCGTACGGAAGCAGGGCATGGGCGGAGTCTCTCCAGAACTCTGCCATCTGCCGGAATACCTTGATCTGCTGTTCCTTCACGTCGCCGCGCACAACGGAAGATTCCAGCCGGGTAATTTGCTCCTGCTGGGAAACAGACAGTTTTTGTTTAGATGCCGAAAGTATAGCCTGGATGTCGATCGCGGCGGTAGAGTCCTGATGGGTAGCGGTGGCAACAGGGCCAGCCTTTTGGGTAGGAACTGTTCTGCCAAAAAAGAAAATGAGGCAGAGGAGGGTCACTCCGCCACCTACAACGATGATCTGCTGCTTTTTCACGTATCAGAATGATTTAGGCAGCGAAATTACATCTCATCGTCCGGGTTTGGTTGATCTTCTTTAATTGATTGTAACTTTTTAACTTCTGCAACAAATTCTTTTGCAGGTTTGAACGCAGGAATGTAATGTTCAGGGATGTGCACCGCAATGTTCTTCTTAATGTTACGACCGATCTTAGCTGCTCTCTTCTTGGTGATGAAGCTGCCAAAGCCGCGGATGTAAATGTTTTCCCCCTGGGACAAGGTGTCTTTCACTTCCTTGAACATGGTTTCCAGCGTAACCAGAACATCAACCTTCGGAATACCTGTTTTTTCAGATATTTGGTTAACGAGGTCTGCCTTTCTCATGTCGTTTGAGTTTTAAACAGTTTAAAAATTTTTTTACAGGCTATTGACTGCCCTAAGGGCAATCCGCACAAAATCAATTCTTTACCCAAATTAAAAGTTTAATCGCACATTTGCAAGAAAAGTCTAAATTATTGATTATGAATTTTCAACATCCGGGTTACCGAAATGTTGACAGTTACACTCATTTTCAATAAGTTATTTGTTTTAACTTGTGCATCACAATGCCGGATCCCGCCAGAACGTTATGTTCAAAACGGGAAAGGAACCATCTCAGAAACCACATTAAAAGAATAATTTTTTCGGATGAAAGCAGATTTTACCCGGAAATTATTGCAATGGAATAAGGAAAGCAATACCCGTTCCATGCCCTGGAAGGGGGAAAAAGATCCCTACAGGATCTGGCTCAGCGAAATCATTCTCCAGCAAACACGTGTGGAGCAGGGGCTGTCTTATTACCACAAATTCGTAGAAACATTTCCCTCCGTGCAGCACCTGGCTGCTGCGCCGGAAAATGAAGTGTTCAAATGCTGGGAAGGATTGGGCTATTATTCCCGTTGCAGAAACCTCATTGCCACAGCCAGAAAAGTGGCTAATGAACTGAATGGGGTATTTCCTTCCACGTATGAATCCATCAAAGAGCTTAAAGGCATAGGCCCTTATACCGCTGCCGCCATTTCCTCTTTTGCTTTCAACCTGCCCAATGCTGTGGTAGATGGAAATGTTCAGCGTGTGTTAAGCCGTTATTTCGGCATCTCAACTCCCATCGATACCACTTCAGGGAAAAAATTATACCAGGAACTGGCGCAGGCACTTATCGATACGGAACAACCCGCTGTTTACAACCAGGCTATCATGGATTTCGGTGCAGTTATCTGCAAACCTCAGGCACCCTTATGCGCAACCTGCATTCAGAATACAGAATGCGAAGCATTCAAACACGATCTCGTAAAACAATTGCCCGTAAAAGAGAAAACACTGGTGAAGAGCACACGGTGGTTGTATTATTTTATTATCGTATCTGATCATCAGGTATACATCCGCCAGCGAACAGGCAGGGATATCTGGGAAAGTCTTCATGAATTTGTGTTGTATGAAGCCAAAGGCCCCGTGGAGACAGCATTTCAGGAGCTTCCATTTCTGAAGGATATGATGAAGGAAATCCCTTTTACCATCGGTCATATCAGCAAAATGTACCGTCAGCAACTGACGCATCAAACCATCAACGGACAATTCATTACCCTCAACATACCCCAACCACTGCCCGAAGGTTCCGGATATTTTCCGGTGTCAAAGTCCAGGTTAGCGGAATACCCTTTCCCGAGATTCATCAATATGTTTCTCGAAGAAAGCGCCGCCCCGGCACGATTATTTTAGTTGTGAAAAGTTTGAAAAGACTATCCATGAATACCCGTAGAACGGCCAAATAATTGTGATAATATCTCTGAAAAAAATTAACTTTAAAGGAATTAAAAACCGACAGGCGATTCATTAACATTCAAACTTACCATTATGCGCGGTGTAAACAGGGTTATGTTAATTGGAAATTTAGGACGAGATCCGGATGTGCAGTACCTGGAAGGTAATATCGCAGTAGCAAAATTCCCCCTCGCCACAACCGAAACATTCAAGGACAGAGCCGGTAAGCTCATCTCCCAGACTGAATGGCATACTGTAGTGCTTTGGCGCGGACTGGCGGAACTGGCTCAAAAATACCTGCATAAAGGAAGCCTGGTTTATATTGAAGGTCGCCTGCGTACCCGTAGCTGGGAGGACAAAGAAGGCAATAAGAAATTTGCCACTGAAGTAGTCGGCGATAACCTCATCATGCTCGATAAACGCTCAGATTCCGGCGCTCAAAGCCCGCATACACCACCCCATGGAGAGAACCAGGAAGGCTTCGGCAACCACGACGTACCCCCGCCGATGCAGGAACCATCACCCGACCTGCCCTTCTGATCCCTTTTCCGATACAAGTAATATCTTTACAAACCAGATCGCAGTAGGGCAGGCTAAAAAGCTGCTCCACACACGAAAAACACCAGCAAAGCCGTTGTTTTGCTGAGTACGCCATTGATCACGCAAACCCTTTGATTTGGACAACCTTTCTACGCTGTTTTTTACAGGTGTGAGTTTTCAGCCGGTGCTGCTGGTAATGAATGTGCAGTCTACCACCTTCCTGGGTGCCGCCATTCTTTTCCTGCTTATCATGTCCTTCCTGGTTTCAGGAGCCAAGCTCGCCTTCTTTTCACTCACCTTCCGTGATGTGAACATGCTTAAAACCAAACAGGATGCCAGCTGGAAAAGGATCGCCACACTGCTGGAAGAACCGCGTAAACTGCAGGCCTCCCTCACGGTCATCAATACGCTGATCAATATCGCCATCATCATTCTTGCCAATTACCTGATTGATGAGATCATCAATTTAAATGAAACAACTGTAGAAGGATGGACCCTCATCGCCCTTCGCTATGCAGTGAAAATACTGGTGATCGCTTCCCTGCTGATCCTCTTCGGTGAAGTGCTCCCCAAGATCAGGGCCACACAGAACAACCTCCGCGCTGCCTATGAAACCTCGTTCCTGGTGGAGATCCTGTACTATATTTCCCGCAGACTGGGAGAAGCCATGATCAGTCTCTCCGACTCGGTAGAACGTACATTCGGCGGTAGCACCGCCCGCGCCAGTGCCCAGCAACAACTGGAAGCCGATATCAAGAAATCAATTCATGAAGGCGAACAGAAGATCATCTCAGGCATTTACAAGTTTGCGGATATCACCGTTAAACAGGTGATGCGCACCAGGCTGGATGTGAGCGGTATCGATTTTAATATCAGTTTCGGAGAACTGAAAAAGAGAGTGGGAGATCTGCATTATTCAAGGCTGCCAGTATACAAAGGAAGCCTGGATGATATCGTGGGAATGGTACAGACAAAAGATATCGTTCCTCATCTCAATGAGCCTGATACCTTCGACTGGCATACCATCCTCCGCAATCCTTACTTCGTTCACGAACAGAAATACATTGAAGACCTGCTCGGTGAGTTCCAGAAAAAACATATCCACTTCGCAGTAGTGGTGGATGAGTTCGGAGGTACCAGCGGTATCATCACCCTCGAAGATATCATGGAAGAGATCGTGGGAGAGATCAAGGATGAGTTTGATGAAGAAGAATCCGCCAACAAAAAGATCGACGACCGTACCTACATATTTGAAGGAAGCACCATGATCCATGATGTATGCCGCATGATGGACCTATCCACAGACACATTTGATAAAGTACGCGGCGAAAGCGATTCCCTCGCAGGCCTTGTACTGGAGCTGGCAGGAGAGATCCCCAAAGTGAATGATACCATCAACGTGGGCGATTTCGATTTTGTAGTGCTGGAAATTGAACGTAACCGAATCAAGAAAGTGAAAGTACTGGTGAACCCCCAACCAATATGAAATCTATAGCCTTCCTCAGTGTTATTGCCCTCCTGGTGATCAGTTGCAACAGCGAATTCACGCCAAAGAAAAGAGGCTATTTCAGGATCGACTTCCCGAAGCATGAATACCAGACCTTCGATCAGCCGGGTTATCCGTATTCATTCGAGTATCCCGTGTACGCCAGAATAGTGAAGGATACCACCTTCTTTGAAGCCAACCCGGAAAACCCCTACTGGATCAATATCGAGTTTCCCCGCTTCAGCGGAAAAGTATATATCAGTTACAAAGATGTTACCGGTAACGATCTTACCAAACTGGTGAATGATGCTTACAAGATGACCTATAAGCATTCTTCCAAAGCCACAGAAATAACGGATTCGGCTATGCGGACACGTAATGAACTGCGCGGCGTGTTTTTCAAAGTAGGCGGAAATGCTGCCACCGCCAAACAGTTCTTCCTCACGGATGACAGCAAACATTTTCTCCGTGGCGCCTTGTATTTTGATGCTTCGCCCAACGAAGATTCCCTGTCTGTGGTGAATGAGTTTTTACAGGATGATCTGAAACATCTGATCAATACCCTGAAGTTTAAATAGGCAGGGTGCGCACAGAAATGCAGCGAGTGCCCAAAAGATACAGCGTGTGCCTAAATATATAGAGTGTGCCCAGTAGCTCGCCTCCGGCGAGTTATATTGGTTCGCCTCTGGCGAACACTGAACTCGCCCGAGGCGAGCAAATATAAGCCACTCGCGGGGACGCGAGCGGCTGACAGCCCTCCGTGCATTCCGCCGCTCTCCGCAAATTCTCTTCTGCCCTCAATTCAGAAATCTGTAAATTTGTTCCTTAAACTCAAAAGTGTGATAGCAGTTGACAATGTACTGATCAGTGACGATATTGTTAAAGAGCAGTTCGTCTGCGACCTCTCCAAGTGCAAGGGCGGTTGCTGTGAAGAAGGTGATGCCGGCGCTCCCCTGGAAACTGCCGAGCTTGACCTGATGGTGGAGCTCTATCCAAAGATCATCAGCTATCTCACTCCTGAATCCATTGCAGAGATCGAGCGAAAAGGAAAATACGTTTACCACAAAGAGTTCGGATGGGTTACGCCCACCCTTGGAAACGACAATGAGATCTGTGTGTACGGTACCCGTGACGAAAAAGGCATCATCAAATGCGCTTTTGAGCAGGCCTACAACGATGGCGTGATCGGCTGGAAAAAGCCCATCAGCTGCCATTTCTTCCCCATTATCCAGAGCAGCGGAAAAGACGGGGATTTTGACCGTATGAACTATGAGCCACGCGAAGTGCTCTGCAAGCCTGCCTGCAACTTCGGCAAAAAGCTGAAAGTGCCGGTGTACCAGTTTCTCAAAGAACCCATCATCCGTAAGTACGGAGAAGCTTTTTATGAGGCCCTGGATCAGGTAGCAAAAGACAATTTTCCTCCCAAACAATAAAGCCCGGCAACAATGAGCGATATCGTCTCTACATTCATGGCCAAAAGCACCATCAAGGCGGCGGACCTGGAGCATCGCCGTAAAGTGGCATTCAATATCAGCCGCTATGATGCCGTGGTGCCCGTGGGCAAGCAACAGTTCCATGATGTTCACCTGGCCCGCGAACGTGCCAAGAACGTG